>JBGTRP010000931.1:0-2972 GCA_041940685.1 Acanthopleuribacteraceae bacterium | reverse complement strand
CCAGCCATTGACCACTTTTCCCAGGGTCTTGGCGCTCTTTTTTAGGATCTCCAGCCCCGAACACGCCGCGCGATGCAGGGCCAGCGCGGTGATCGGCGATTGGGATTGCAGGTGCTGGTTGGGGCCGATGCCGATTTGGGCGAAGAGCTGGAGCAGTTGGTCTTGGCGGATGCTCGGCGGCACCCCGGGCGGGTTTTCGGTCATGGCTCGATTCATGGTGAGCCAAGCGCCGAGCGTATTGTTGTAGTTGAAACCGACGGGGACCTGAGCCTTTCGCGGCCGAGGCGCTTCGGCGCGGCCCTCCCATTCGGCAAGCGGGGTGAGCTTATATTGAGATTGAATTCGGCGCGCCTTGTCCAACTCGGCGGTGCTGTAGTTGTTGACCCCGGTCCGGCCTACAAGCAGGATCGAGGGATAGCAGGCGCGGGGCAGCACATCCAGAACGGGGTTGCCCGGCTGTTGCCGGATAGCTCCATTCCAGTGCGGACCGGCAATCAGGTAGTTGCCCGCGGCGGTCCCGGTTGCTCGGGTTCCCACATAACCATAGGTATCTGAATCGATGCCCGACATCTCGATGCAGTAGTAGCGGTCGGTTACCTCGGGAACGGAGATCACGAGCGGTCCTCGGCTGAGGTCGCACCAGGCTGTCGAATAGAGCGTGTCGACGTTGGGAGAGCCGCCGGTCCCCGTGCCCGAACTGGGGCTGGCCAGTTTCTGGGAGTACCAAAAACTGTTGATGGGGGCCTGTGGGAAGGACCCTGCCACCGCGCCCTCCTGCTCCAGAACCTTTGCGCCCGCCTCGGTGGTCCAAAGCCAACGGAGCTGGCTTAGGTAAATGAAGGGAAAGCCGAAGATATAGGCCTGAACGCCCAAGGAATAGGCGTACTCAAATTGGCCGTCGTCGGAGTTTTCGATGTCCGTGGGGGGCAATAACTGGGGAAAGTCTCCCAAGTCGAATAGCCCGGATGATTTATTTTCCAAAACGGTCTCACTCTCTCTCGTTGCCATAACCATCTCCTTTTTGAGCGAAGCTTTGCGGTGTTTGGTCGCGCCGAGGCGGCAGGTTCAAGCGGCCGGGGCCCCGACGCATCCCGTTCTTGATCCGGTTCCAGAAGGTGAGGGCTCACGCCCCCACGCTTATTGCTTTTCCAAGGAGTCGCCGTCTAATCTAGGATGCGGCCTGTTTCCCTGAATTGCCGGCCGACCCGCTCTGCTGACTCGAGTCGGAGGAGGCCATGTACTGGAGCAGTTCTTGAAATGCGGTTTGTTGTGCCTTTTGGTAGGGTTTCGGCAGGGGAGCGCGCAGCTCCTCGGGATAGGCCTTGTTCCAAAGAAAGTCCAAGGAGGCCTGCGCTTCGGCTGAATTGGGGGTGCTTTTCATCTCCTGACGCCCTTCCTCGGTGGCGTAGTCGAAGTATTCTTTTTGCATGTCCAGCTCGGTGATCAACTTCTCGGTTTCCGGACGCCAGCGGGCATAAACGCCGAGCTTGCCCTTGTCGGTTCGCAGTCCCAGCACATGTTGGGGGCAGTGCAGATAGTTCAGGGAATCCGCGAAGTATTCATCCGAGGTGAAAACCAGGTAATCACGGCCCTTGGCCTTAGGGTCCCGGAGAATGGTCAACAGATCCAAGCGGTCCGCGTAGAGCTGACGGTAGATTTCATGCTCGTGCAACCAATCACGACGACCGTTGTGACCCAGGGAAACCAGCAACGGAAGCAGGTCCACGCTGGAAGCAAATTGGGGCCGGATCACCTCGGGCTGGGCGTTAAAGCGTCCGCTCGGGTCGTGAAAAATCATGGGAATGCGGTAACTTTCCTCGTAAACCGTGCAACCCTTGCCCTGCAGGCCGTGAGAGCTGGCGTAGTCTCCGTGATCGGCAAAAAAGAGAATGACCGTATTCTCGCGCAGCTTTTCCGGGATGTTGTTCAGCACCAGGCCGATCTGCTTGTCCACGTCGGACATGACTTGGGTATAGAGATCGAGCGCCCGGGTCCAATAGTGAAAGGGAGCGGCCGCGGCCTTGATGCCCATTCCAAGGGGCGAGTCGACGATCTCAAATTCCTTCTCGTCGGGATTGCCGCTGATCTGGCCGATAACGACATCCCATACTTTGCGAAAGACCATGTGAAGCTGGGGCTGCCGGCCTTCATTTACCTCGCGGTTCATGGCCTCCTCGGATTGCCAATTATCCGGCAGCGAATAACCGTAATCATCGGGATCCGATTCCGAGGGGGTGTTGCCGGGAGTGGTCATCGGCGATTCACCCGCCTTGTTCCAAACCTCGTTGTACAATTCCCCTTCCGTATTGGCCCAGAAATTCTGTTTGTCATGCGGGTTGAGAAAATTAACCGACAGGCAAAAGGGTTTTTCCACGCCGGAGTCCGCGCGGTCCCTGAGCCAGGTAAGCGCTTGTCCCGCGATTTCGGCGTCGCTGTACTGGTGGAGGATCGGTTGGCTGTCGATCTGATAATTATATTCGCCGACTCCAGCGCCCCCCAGGCCGATCGGGTCGGGCATGGTATAGCCCTTGAAGCCGTAGCCATCGAGATAGGCGTCCATCTCCTCGGGCGTCGCCGTCTGGGGGTCGGGACTGTTGGAAAGATGCCATTTGCCGACGTAGGGCGTATCGTACCCCGCCTCGCGCAGCAGTTTTCCGTAGGTGGGAAATTCGGTCTGCAATTGGGGTTGTGGTGAAATCGGGCTCAGGGGCGAGTTGTTGTTGATCCTGGACATCATCAAATAGGTTTGGTAGGCATACAATCCCGTGATGGAAGTAGCCCGGGCCGGGGTGCAATCCGAGGCCGCCGTGTAAAACTGAGAAAATTTGACCCCCTTTTGCCAGAGCTTGTGGAGGTTGGGCATAAAAGCGGCTAGAAACTGGCCCGCGCTGGCGATGCCCTTGGGGAAATGCATGGGGTAGCGCATTTCATCCACCTGGATCACGAGGATATTGGGTTGTTGGTCTTTTCCC
>JBGTRP010000930.1:0-2974 GCA_041940685.1 Acanthopleuribacteraceae bacterium | reverse complement strand
TCGCCACGGCTTTCAATCATGGCGCGCGCATCGGCCAGGATCCCTTCCACCAAATCGCTGGTGCGCAAAAAGGGTTCGTTATCCCGGTCCGGGCAGGATGCGACTCGAAAGGCGTTGACCTGTTCGCTTTCACTGATGCTCACTTCGTATACGAGGCCCGGATCGCAGGCGGGTCCGATGCCCTGGTCGACCACCAAATCCGTCGCGCGGCTTTGCGTTAACCGCTGCCAGAGCTTGGCGGTTTCAGCATCAGTGGTCGTGATGGTTCGAACGCCGTGGTTATCCTCGGAGAAGCCTTCTCTCAAGGTCAAGCGCCCATCCTCGAACTCCAGGCTCTGGTATCGCGGCTCATCCAGGGTTTTCAAAATTCCAAAGCGGAAACTATCGCCATAGGTTCTCAGCGGAGGCTGCCGGTCCATGGCGACCAGACCGTTGCGGGTGCCCGTATTTTTGATGAGAAGGGAGACCGTGGGCTTGGAGGTGCGCACCTCCAAAACCGTTCCCTCCATGTGTTTCAGTTCCTGCATGGAGAGGCTGTAGAGCAGCTTTTCGCGTGGCGCCAAATTGGACGTTACCCGAATTTCCCGCAAAATCTGACCCTCCGGGCCGAGAAAACGCAAATCCACGCTGCTGCCGTTGAACTCCTCGGTGAGTTTGATTTCAGTGGCGTTGACCAGCGCCAAGCCGACCCAGAACTTGTCCGGGTCCGGCAGGTTGAAGCGGTGGACCGTGCCCGTCTCGGCAATCGCGGGAATCGTATGGGGCTCGATCAGGGCGACGGACGAGTAGATTACGCCAACCTCGATCAACTCGTTGGACTTTTGCACCTCGAGATTGGTCTGCCCTTCAAAAAAGGACCCCTTTTGGACCAGGACCCGCCGTTCCTCGCCCTCCAGCCGAACCTGTCCCGCGAGAGCGCCCTGTTGATCGTAAAAAGTAACCCATCCAACGCTTTTTGAGCGGTTGTTCAGCTCGATATTGGAGGAGAAAGCACCCTCGATGGGAATGAGATGCGGCAGCCATTCCGAGGCCGGCGCGGTCCACGCCATACAGCCGAACAGCGTCAACATCAAAAAGCGGGGATAAGGGCGTCTCTCTCGGAGATTTTTCCATTCGCGCTTCAAAAACCTGGTGGACATGGCATCCTTCCTTTTTTCATTTTCCATCGGTTCGCTCGCCGAAATCAAGCCGGTGATCGGCTCCTTCCATGGCCAAGCTATTCCTAAATACCATCAAAAAGCCTGCCACTTGGCAGGGAGCACGGGGTTACAATCGGTTTCATTATACGCACACACCGCTTTCAGGGGTAGGAAAACCCATGAATTGGAAAGCACGGGGACAGGGTTAAGCGAGTGGAGGGGAACGACAAATACCGGGCCTGTCCCGCCCTCATGCGACAGGCAAAAAATCCCGTCCAAGCTCGTACCCTCGGGACTCCAAATAGGCTCGAATCAATTCGCGCGCGCCGCGTTTGGCCACAAATGGCAAGACGAACGCCTCGCCCGGCTCGGGAAGTCTTTCCTTGGGCCAAACCGGCCGGCCTTGAATGACCCGTCCGATCTTGGCAGGGTCAATATCCACCAGGGCGTGAACCTCGACGCCCTGCTCCGTGAGCGGCGCCATCCGCTTGCGTGTCTTGCGGCCCGCGCCCCAAACCACCAATTGCCTGCCACCTAGTTCCGCGTGAAGCCATCGGGCCAGAAAAGCGGCCTTGCAGGCAAAGAACCCGTCGCGCGCATAGCGTTGATCCAATCGGGAGATCCGATCCCCATGGTCGCGCCAGACGAGCAGGTTCCGCGGCAGCTTCTCCATTCGCACGCCCGCCTCGAACCAGCGCAGCCATAGCTCGTAATCCTCGGCGAAGGCGCCGTCCCGGTAGCCTCCGTGGCGCGCGGCCACGCTCGCGCGGAACATGACCGTCGGATGGACCAGCGGAGATTCGACAAAGCGGTTGAGAAACATTTCCTCGTGGGAAAGCAGCGTGTTGCTCCAATCAGTATACAGAGCATAACCGCGTTGTGTTGGCTCATCGCCGCCGTGAACCGCCCGGCTGGCGACCAGCCCAACCTCCGGATGCCGCGCGAGGAAGTCCTTCTGCAGGGCCAGCCGCATAGGATGGCAGCGGTCATCGGCGTCCATGCGCGCGATCAGGTCGCCGCGGGCGCGAGCCAATCCGTGGTTGAGGGCGGCCACGATTCCTCGATGCGGGAGGGTTTCGACCCGCAAGCGCGGATCGCGCCGGGAATGGGCAGTCAAAATATCCGGCGTCGCATCGGTAGACCCATCATCGACCGCGATGCATTCGAAGTCCGACTCGGTTTGTCCGGTGAGGCTCTCCAGGGCTTCCGCCAGGTAGGCCGCGCCATTGTATACCGGCAAGATAACGGAAATCAGCGGCAAGGAGGCTCAGTCCTTTTTCCGCTTCCAGATGGAGGTCCTGCCGAATGCCGGAATGCCCACATAGCCCCTGACCTCCAGCGTTTCGTCATCCGTAAGTTTAATTTTACATTTGTAGGTCTTGCCGTTGTTGGGATCGTAAATCGTGCCGCCGACCCATTGGCTGCCGTTGAAGCTGAACCCCAACATGAGTTCGATGCCGATGGCCGGGTTTTTGCGCCGCGATTTATCGGGGTTGTTGCGATCGACCTTTACCTGACCCGCCATGCGGTCATCGGGGCCATATACCTTTTCCTTGAGGTCCACGATCTTGCCGCAATATTTCTCGCCGCAAGAGTAAATTTCAATCACGCTCTCCTCCTCGGGCGTGTGCCAGTACCCGAGAATGGCGTCCCCCTCACCCGCCAACAACGCGGAAACCCCAAAAAAGAGATGCCACGGACGAAGAAAGATGCGGAACCCTGTCATCACCCGCCTCCACTAGCCGCCGAGGCGGCCCTGATTTTGGATTCGCACTGACGGCTGGAAAGACCGAATCGGCAATGGTTGACCCGGACAACAGGAAAAAAGCCATCTT
>JBGTRP010000929.1:0-2974 GCA_041940685.1 Acanthopleuribacteraceae bacterium | reverse complement strand
GTCCCTCCTCTCGCACCAACGGGCCGCCAATCTTTCACGGAGGGAAAACGGATGGACGTGACCATTACCCAGGAAAACCCCATTTTGATCAAAGCCGAGGTCAATGTTCCCTGGGAGCAAGTTTCGCAACCCTACGCGGACGCCTTGAAAGAGGTGCGCGGCGCCGCACAGGTGCCCGGTTTCCGCAAGGGAAAGGCGCCGGCAGCGCTGCTCAAGAAAAGGTTTCGACATCAAATCATCAGTGATGTGGCGAAAAAAGTCGTGCCCGACAGCCTGAAAGAGTGGATCAAAGAAAAAGAGATCAAGGCGGTAGGCTCTCCGCGCCTTCATCACATGGATCTCAAGGAAGACGAATGTTTTCATTACGCTGCCGAGCTGGACGTCCTGCCCGAGTTTGAACTGCGCGAATGGCGCGACATCGAGGTAGAGTCGCTCAATTTGGAAGAGGTGAAGCCGGAAGCCGTGGAACATGAGCTGGAGCATATGTTGGAGCACGCGGCCAAGCGCGAGGTGATTTCCGATCGTGGCGCCGAGGATGGCGATCAGGTCAAGATATCGCTTACCGTATTGGACAGCGCGGCGGGCGAGGCCATCAGCGACCTAGAAGAGCTGGTGCTCGAATTGGGCAAGGAAGATACCCATCCCAAGTTGGCCGGCTTGGTTAAGGGTCTGGAGACCGAGGACTTTTTCGACGAAGAGTACGAGGCGCCGGAGGACGATTCCTTCGAGGAGTGGCGCGGAAAAAAGGTACGACTCGCTGGCGAGGTGCTCGAGATTGCCCGCACAACTCAGCCGGAGTTGAACGATGACTTCGCCAAGACCCAGGGCGCCGACAGCCTGGAGGACCTTCGCGTGCGAGTCAAGGAGAATCTGGCGAAACAGGCCGAGGAACAAGAGACCCAGAGAATGCGGGGCGATCTGCTGGGCAAGATGATGGATGGCTACAGCTTCGAGGTTCCCATGAGCGT
Source organism: Acanthopleuribacteraceae bacterium (assembly GCA_041940685.1). Taxonomy (GTDB): domain Bacteria; phylum Acidobacteriota; class Holophagae; order Acanthopleuribacterales; family Acanthopleuribacteraceae; genus JBGTRP01. The sequence continues at coordinate 2,006 of JBGTRP010000929.1, read as the reverse complement.
GGTGGAAGCCGAGGCGCGCGCGCAGGTGGAGACCCAACTGATGCCCTATATGCAGAGCTTCAAGGACGGAAATATCCCCCGCGATCTTCTCGAACAGTTTTACCGCATGAACCTTCCCCAGGCCCTGACCAAGGTCCGCACCGAATTGGTGTTGGAGAAGGTGGCCGATTCCCTGGAGATCAAGGCCGAGGCCGAGGAGGTCGACCGGGAGTTGGAGGCGTTCCTGCCCTACGCGCAGGAATCCAGCGTGGAAGAACTGCGGGAGATGTTTGAAAAAAACGAGCGGATCGAGAGCATCGAGCAGGGGATCCGCCGCAAAAAAGCTGTCGAAGCGATCGTAGAAGCCGCTAAAATAACAAAGGTTGACCAACTGTCCACCGAAGCGGAAGAAGCGGCGGGCGAAGCGCGCGAGCCGGAGGAACCGGAAGCCCAAGAAGAGGCTTCTCCATCCGATTCCGAGGCCTGATTGGTCCCATCAATTACTAAACAGTGAGGTTGTCATGGCTTTAATCCCGATCGTTGTCGAACAAACCAGTCGGGGCGAACGCAGTTACGATATCTACTCTCGTCTTCTGAAAGACGGGATCATCTTTATCGGTGAAGAGGTCACCGACGGGCTGGCCAATTTGGTTATTTCCCAGTTGCTGTTTCTGGAGGCCGAGGACCCGGAACGGGATACCCATATTTACATCAACTCTCCGGGCGGCAGCGTCACCGCGGGTTTGGCGATTTACGACACCATGAACCTCGTGCGCCAGGATGTCTCCACCATATGCGTGGGCCAGGCGGCCAGCATGGGCGCCTTTCTGCTGGCGGGAGGCAAAAAGGGCAAGCGCTACTCGCTGCCCAACTCGCGGATCCTGATTCACCAGCCCATGGGCGGTACGCACGGACAGGCCAGCGATATCGAAATTCACACCCGCGAGATCTTGCGGCTACGGGATATTCTTAATAAAATTATTTCGGAAAATACGGGGCAAACCCTAAAAAAAGTTCAGCGTGATACCGATCGGGACTTTATCATGAGCGCTGAAGAAGCGGTGAGTTACGGGATCGTGGACTCGGTCATTTCACAAAGGGAAATTAAAAGCTAAGATAGAAGGGGAATCGCGAAACATCGTCCAAATCAGGGAGGGGAAGGGGCCTCATGAAGCAGCCACGCGAGTTAAAATGTTCGTTTTGCGGGAAAAGCCAGCGGGAGGTGAAAAAACTGATCGCGGGTCCCGATGTCTACATCTGCGACGAATGCGTCCTGGTTTGTAATGACATCGCTCAAGACGAGCAGGTTTATGAGAACCAGCGCAAGCCTCGCCTGCACACGCCCGTTCAGTTGAAGACCTTCTTGGACGAATACGTGCTGGGCCAGGAAATGGCCAAGCGCAAGTTGGCGGTGGCGGTTTACCTCCACTACCGTAGAATCAGCCTACCCAAGCCCAAAAAGGACGAGGTAGAGCTGGAAAAGAGCAACATCCTCATGATCGGCGATACGGGAACCGGCAAAACCCTACTGGCCCGCACCCTGGCCAAGTTCCTGGATGTGCCCTTTGCCATTGTCGACGCCACGACCCTTACCGAGGCCGGCTACGTGGGCGAGGATGTGGAAAACATTCTGTTGCGGCTGCTGCAATCCGCGGATTACGACATCGAAAAAGCGCAGCGCGGCATCATTTACATCGATGAAATCGACAAAATCTCCCGCAAGAGCGAAAACACCAGTATCACGCGCGATGTCAGCGGCGAGGGCGTCCAGCAGGCATTGCTGAAGATTCTCGAGGGAACCGTGGCCAATGTGCCGCCTCAGGGCGGCCGCAAGCATCCCCATCAGGAATTCTACCAGCTCGATACCTCGAATATCCTGTTCCTCGCGGGGGGCGCCTTCGTGGGTTTGGATAAAATCATCGAGCGCCGCATGGGCAAAAAGACCATGGGCTTTAATTCCGATCTGTCCCAGGGTAAGAAGGTTGATCTCAAGTCCATTTACAGCCATGTGGAGCCGGAAGACCTGA
>JBGTRP010000928.1:0-2978 GCA_041940685.1 Acanthopleuribacteraceae bacterium | reverse complement strand
TTCGCCACATTTGCAAATGCTTTCGGGGGCTGGTTATTCCTTCTCGGTCTTCCCACGATTGGATCGGTTGATAGGCTCGGAGCCGGGAATCCTGATGTTGACCCCGCCTCAAAAAAATCAAATTCTGTCGAAGCGGCTCGACAGTGGCCGCAATGGCGAGGCCCCCTGGGTACCGGCGTCAGCCCCCATGCGGAACCCCCGCTGAAATGGAGCGAGGCGGAAAACATTCGCTGGAAGGTTCAGATACCTGGCAAAGGGCATTCGACACCGATCATCTGGGGCGATCGCGTATACATTACTTCCGCTGTGTTGGAGGGAGAAACGATTTCCCAGCCGGCGGGGCGCCGTTCAGGCGGCCACGACAACTTCACGGAAGTGGGCCGCCATAGATTCGTCGTTCTTGCGATCGATCGCCTTGACGGTGAAATCCTGTGGGAAAGGACGGTGCGCGAGGCTATCCCTCACGAAGGGGGACACCGCACGGGAAGCTATGCGTCGGCCTCGCCTGTCACGGATGGCGAAAAAGTATACGCGTCCTTTGGCTCACAAGGTGTCTATTGTCTGGACTGGAACGGCAATGTCTTATGGGAAAAGGACTTGGGCAACATGATCACCAAGCACGGACATGGAGAAGGAGGGTCGCCCGCGGTTTACCAAGACACCCTTATCGTCAATTGGGATCATGAAGGGCCATCTTTCGTGGTCGCTCTGGACAAAAACACGGGCGCGCAACTTTGGAGGCGGGATCGAGATGAGGTTTCATCATGGGCAACGCCCATCGTCGTGGAGCACAAGGGCAAACCCCAACTCATTGTCAGCGCCGCTAAAAGAATACGCGGGTACGATTTGACCACGGGCGCTCTGATCTGGGAATGTGGAGGACTCTCGCAAAACGTGGTCGCCTCGCCGGTATCGTCCGATGGCATGGTGTACGCCGGGAGCAGTTACGAAAAACGGTTCATGCTGGCGATTCGTTTGGACGATGCCAAGGGTGACATAACCGGAACCAAGCATGTGGCGTGGACGCTTGACCGCCATACGCCCTATGTTCCCTCGCCGCTGCTCTATGAAAACCACCTCTACTTTCTCAAACACTATCAGGGTGTATTGACTGGCCTGAACGCCGAAACGGGAAAGGCGCTCTACCAGCCTGTCCGCCTTCCAGGCATAGCCAACGCCTATGCTTCTCCCGTAGGAGCGGCCGGCCGAGTCTATATTTCCGGGCAACAAGGGAAAACGCTGGTCCTAAAGCATGGTTCGGTCCCGGAAGTCTTAGCCATAAATTCCCTTGACGATCGCTTCAGCGCGTCCCCAGCGCTTTCAGAAAGAGATTTGTTTCTGCGAGGAGAAACCTATCTTTACCGCATTGCAGAATGAGCCGTTTGGCGTCGATCATACATCGCCTTTCCCTAAAGTTCTTAGCGTATCATGGGCGTTAATGAAGGCATGATTCACTTGCCAGTCAGCCAGGACGGCGCATCCACTGGTGATGAGGGATGCATCCATCCTGGCGAGGGCGGGAGTATGCCGTGAAACGGGCTCAGTTGGCCCCGAACCACTCCAGAATGAGGCCCGTGCTGCCTCGCCAACTGGCAAAACCGGGAAAGGCGGCGGTCTGGTTGACCTTCACGGCATGGCCTTTTTTGCGCAGCATTTCGAGCAGGGTCTGGCTGTCGGCCTCCGCCTTAAATCCCGGAAAATCGTAGTCATTGCTGCTGATTTCCACAAAGGCGGCCATGCTTGAATCGGCCTGGTTGATGAGGTTGAGCATTTCTTCCTTCATGGGCGCGGGAAACACGAAGGATTGACTGGCGAATTTGGCGAAGGTTCCCGGTTTCTTGAAGGCCGTATAGACGGCCCCGACCGCGCCCGACCCCGTTCCCATTAGATAGCGGGAACCTGGATCGCCCGTGGTGCGGTAGGCATTGTCCAGACCCGGGACCAGCACATTGGTGACCATGTTCGCGTGGTCCGGGGCGCCGGGTCCCATGAGCTGCTGTCCGTTTCCGGGGACGAAAGCGACGATGATGGGAGCAATCCGATTGCCGATCAAATGATCCAAGGAGCGATCCATTTTGGCGGTTTCCAGGTGTGCCAGGCCATTGATCACCAAAAGTAAGGGATAGCGATCCTCACTCTCGTCATAGCCTGGCGGCAAGTACACCTTGACGATGGGACGCGCGCTGCCCTCCGGTCCGGGCAAGACGAAGTCATCCACTCTGCCGCGCGGGCCCTCGGGCTCACCGAGGTAATCGGGAACCTTCCACTTGGGCATGCGCAACTCGTTCCTGGCGCGCGGCCCATCGCCGATCACCAGGTCGTTGAGCGGATCGAGAACCCGGTCGCCGTAATGAGCATAGTTGTATTCCCAATGGCCGGCGGGGTCCAACTCCTCGGTGTAGAAAAAGAAATCGGTGTCCGGGAGGCGGTGCATGGCCACCTCTTGCTCAAAGCCCCGGCTCATGCCCACATCCTTCGCCTCGCCGCGGTAAATATAGTGAACCAGGCCGTTCTCCTCGATGATTGGGAACTTGTCCTGCTTGGCCATGAAAGCGTCGATCACGGCTTTTTTGTCCTGGGCTTGGGATACTTCCGCGATGAATGGGGCAAGAACTCCCTTCGGTTCGAACGGTTCGGGGTCCGCTTTTTTCGCCACCGTGGGCCGGTTGGTGATGCGGACCCGCGCCATTTCCTTTAGGTTGCGCAGGAACAGATGGCCGCCCGCATAGCTGGCCGCGGTATAGGAATTTTGGTCGAACAGTTGAATGCGCGCCTTTTCCCGGTATTCCTCGGGCGTGGCCTCCACCGCCACCAGGTCGCCCTCCTTGCCGATGATGACCAGATGGTCGCCCAGCAAGCTGAGACCCTGGCCGCCGGGTGGACGGGAGCGCCAGAGGATCTCGCCGGTAGTCGGGTCCACGCAACTCAAAAACTGCGCGCGAAAGCCGTAAAGATAACCCTCGTGATAGACGGGAATG
>JBGTRP010000927.1:0-2979 GCA_041940685.1 Acanthopleuribacteraceae bacterium | reverse complement strand
CCACGGACCAGGTAGAATTGCTTACGGAGTTATCCGGCATCAACCTGGAAGACCTGGGCGGGAAGGTCGCCGGCCTGCTGGGCACCTCGGCAGACGGTATCCAGATCCACGACCTGGCGGCCAACCCGCTGTCCAAGCAGGTCTATCTGTCGGTGACGGCCAGCAGCTTGCGGCCATCCTTGAAGGTGGCCAGGAAGGTCACCTCTTCATCCTTGCCGCCGAGCCAGAGTCCGGCGCGACCGCGGGCAAGGGGGCCATCCACGTCAAGGACCAGGCCGAGATGAAGCTCCGCCTCGGCGAGCTGGCCCGCCAGATCGGCGCCAGGCCGCAGGAGCAGGCCAGGCTGGCGAAGCAGGGCGCCGACAGCGAGAAGGTCCTCGGCCAGGCCCGGGCGCTGCTGGCCGCGAAGCCGCCCCAGGCCGCCAAGGCCGCGGAACTGCTCCGCGACGCCCGCAAGGCCTACCCCGACAGCGTCGCCGTCGCCACCCTGCTCGCCGACGCCGAGAGGCGCCAGAAACTGGAGGCCTTCGAGGCCGCACGCCGCAAGGAGGCCGACGAGCGGAAGCTGGCGGAGGTCCAGGCCAGGAAGCGCCAGCAGGACCTGGCCCAGAAGGCCGCCGCCGAGCGCATCAGGGCGGCGGCGGAGGCGCAGGCGCGCTCGGAGGCGGAGAGGAAGAAGCAGGTGCAGCAGAAGCAGGAGGCCGCCGCCCGCCTGCGACAGCAGGCGGCCGAGGCGACCAAGAAGGGCGACCCCGCGCGGGCGGTGCAGCTGCTGCAGAGCGCCGCCGCCAAGGGCCACCCGCCCGCCAGCGTCGCGGCCGACGTGGTGAAGGCCATCCGGGAGGACCGGGCCCCGAGTGCCTTTGCCTCGGTTCGAAAAAGCGGTTTGGAAGCGACCTGATGCAAGCGAGGCTGAAAACTGAAAAACTGGCGGCCTCGAATTTCGATTCGTGGTTGCCGTGGTCTGCCGTGGATTGCCCTGACGGCCGGACCCTTGCATCCATCCGAGGAACATGATGGCGCCATCGCCCACGAACCAGCGGGCCATTGCAGAAGTGGCCGATCATCTCAGGCAATGCCGGCGCCTCCTATTCATCACGGGAGCGGGCCTGTCCGCGGATTCGAATTTGCCGACCTACCGGGGAATCGGAGGGTTATACGAGCGGAATGAGACCGAGGAGGGCATGCCCATCGAGGAGTTGCTCAGCGGTGAGATGTTGTTGGCCCGTCCGGAGCTTACCTGGAAGTACCTGACCCAAGTGGAAATGGCTTGTCGTGACGCCGTGTGTAACCGGGGTCACGAGGTGATTGCTCTATTGCAGGATCATGTTCCCGAGGTTTGGGTGCTTACCCAAAATGTGGACGGATTTCACCGCGAGGCCGGCTCCAGAAACGTAATTGATATTCACGGGGACCTGCATGACCTGATTTGTACGCGTTGCTCCTATCGCGAACGGGTACGCGATTACGCGCATTTGAAAGTGCCACCATCCTGTCCCGATTGTGGCGGCCTGGTTAGGCCGGATGTGGTGCTTTTCGGTGAGCTGCTTCCCGATGCGAAAACCGCTCTAATGCGGCGCGTTCTTTTCGAGGGCGCCAATTTGGTGTTTTCCGTGGGAACCTCAAGCCTGTTCCCCTATATCGTGGAACCGGTTCTCGAGGCCAAGCGATGGGGTGTCCCCACGGTGGAAATCAACCCGGGCCACACGGATATTTCCAATATGGTCGACTTTCGCATCAAGGCTCGCGCGGCGGAGTCTTTAGACGCGATATGGCGGGCCTTTCGCGCTTCCTGATGGTTATCTTTTGCCCGTATAGCGATCGGAGAGGAAGCGGAAGATGGCGCGAAGCGCATGGGCTTCTCCGCCGCGGGGAGAACCAGGCGTGGTCTCCTTGCTCCAGGCGTTGATATCAAAATGCACCCAGTTCTGATGGGGTTTTACAAATTGGTAGAGGAACAACGCCGCGGTGATGGCGCCTCCCTGTGGGTTGGAGGCATGGTTGTTCAAGTCGGCCACGGAGCTGTTCATCATGCTCAGGTAGGGATGCCAGAGCGGAAGGCGCCAAATAGGGTCCGCGCTGGCGCGGGAGGCCCGCATTAGGCCGTCTCCCAGGGAATCGGAATCGGTCCAGAATCCGGGTACATCCGGTCCGAGCGCCACCCGGCAAGCTCCTGTTAGGGTTGCCAAATCGATGATCAAATCTGGTTTTTCCGCGCAGGCCTCGGCCAGTGCATCGCATAAAATGACGCGACCCTCGGCATCCGTGTTTCCAATCTCTACCCGCAATCCCTTGCGGGTCTCAATGATATCGCTTGGCCGATAGGCGTCAGGGCCCGGTGAGTTTTCCACCGCGGGAATCAGCACCCGCAGTCGAACCGGCAAAGATGCCGCCATGACCAGGTAGGCGAGACCCAGCACCACGGCCGCCCCGCCCATATCCTTTTTCATGAGGACCATATTGGAACTGGACTTGAGGCTCAGGCCGCCGGTATCGAACACCACTCCTTTACCGACCAGGGTCAGTTTTGGGTGCGTGGATTCGCCCCAGCGAAGATCGATCAGCGCGGGTGGCCGGGCGCTTCCCCTGCCGACCGCGTGGATTGCGGGATAACCTTTTTCCAAAAGCGCCTCGCCCCGAATGATGTGAATTTCGGCATCGAATTGTTTTGCCAGTTGTTCGGCCTCTTGGCACAGATTTTCAGGGCCCATGTCATTTGGAGGCGTGTTCACCAGATCGCGTACGCGAAAAATGGCTTCAAGCTGATGCTTGATGTTTTCCAAATCCATGCCCGGCGGCAGGTTCAATCGGGGCAGAGACTCTTTCTCCGTACCCTGATAGCGCAGAAACTGGTAATCGGCGAGGCCCCAGCCCAGGGCGGCCTGAGCCATATCCAAGTTGGCTTGATGGTTTTTGGCTACCGCATAGGTTTGATTCGCGGGCAGGGTTCCCGCGAGCGTTGCAAAGAGAATGAGTGTT
>JBGTRP010000926.1:0-2980 GCA_041940685.1 Acanthopleuribacteraceae bacterium | reverse complement strand
CCACGCCATAGAAATAGAGGCAAAAAGCGCGTTCAAAGACATCCAGATGTTCTGCCTTTTTTACCAAAACCAGACGGGCGAAGAGAAATAATTCGTCCAGATTGGGGGCCAGTCCCTTTTCAAGACCGCGGTAAAAGTCCAATACTTCCTTAAGTCCGATCAGGATGCCTTCCTCGCGCAATAGGTAAAAAAAGCGCGCAAAAGGCCAACTCGCGGGCGGGTTTTGCCGGCCCGCGCCCGCGCTTTCAGATGGGGCCGAAGGCTTGCCTTCGTGGGCTTCCTCGGAATTCATTGGGGCACTTCCTCTGAGGGGATCATGGAGAATGGGCTACATGGACCAACCATGCGCGGCCGCGGGCCGTTTGCCGTCGCGAAAAGCCAGGATATCGTTGGTCCGTTTGAGCAGAACACCAGCCAGGGGCAAATCCATGCCGGATTTGGGCAACAGATCGGCCCGTTCCAGAGCCTCGAGCCAGTGGAGCAATTCCCCGGTGGCCGGCGGTTTCTCAAATCCCCGCTCGCGCAGCTCATAGAAGACTTCGAGCGCGGATTGCAGCAATTGATCGCCGATCTCGGGAAAGTGGAGCCGCACGATCTCTTCCATCTCCTCGGGTTTGGGAAAGGCGATGTGATGGCAAAAACAGCGCCGCAGGAAAGGGTCGGAAAGCTCGCGTTTCGCATTGGAAGTGATGATGATAATGGGCGGGTGTTTGGCCTGGATGGATTGATTCACCTCGCGGATATCGAAACGGTTCTCCTCCAACACATCGAGCAGATTGTCCTGGACATCGGATTCGGTTTTGTCGATTTCATCCAGCAACAGCACCACCCGCCGCTCGCTTCGGAACGCGCGTCCGATCGGCCCCCAAATTACATAATCGAAAAATCGGTCCACCAGCCGGCCCGTTTCCCCGGAGCCGAAGCGGGCGTCGTTCAGCCGCAACACGGTGTCCTGCACATAACAGGCCTCCTCGCCCTTTATGGTGGACTTGGCGCGCAACACCTCGATCTCCAAACCCAGGGCGCGGCTGATTTCAAATGCGAGTTGGGTTTTTCCGGTACCCGGCTCGCCAGTGAGCAGGAGCGGCTTTTCCATGGCTATGGCCATGTTGACGATGGCGCGCAGTTCCGGGGCCAGGTAGTACTTGTCGGTTCCTTGAAATTTCATGTAGGCAATCCTCGAATTGATGGGTCGAACATGCAACCCGGTCGGCGTGAAAGTATGGCGGCCGGAGCGGGCGCGGCCGACCCAATCAGTCCGGAGCGATTATAACAGCCCGATCCACGGCCCGGCAGCGTCAAATATCCCTGGCCAGCCCTAAAACTCCCATGCCGGTGAGGGACCTAAAAACCATTCTGTGGCCGATGGGAATGGGCTATGATGATGAACCGAGCCGAAAATTGCAGATCTCCCCGGGCTATCAATCTCTCACCCCTAAAGCGTTTGGAGCGATTCCTTGATGAAGCACCCATTCACGGCGTTTTGGAAGGAGCCTTTTCCAGGCGCTAGTGTCCAAAGCCACGAATACAAAAACGCCAATGAATAAGGAACCGCGTTCTATTGATAGGCTCCAAATTGCGGAGGCCGGGCGCTTTGGCCGCGCGGGCGTCACCCTGCTGGAAAAGGCCGTGGCGCTTTTGCGCGCCGAGGGGACCCTGTTTCTGCCCCTGGGAAACAACGGCCTGTCGCGGCTGATGAACCTGCTCTATTGGCGCGCCGAGGCCAAAAGGGAGTACGTGGATGGCGAGTCCGTGTACGCCGACCAGGTGGTGCATTTCGCCCTTCACCAGTTGGTGGCCACGAGGGTATCCGCCAATCACCCCCGCGTGGACCTGTTCGCGGAGTGCCTGGCCAGCGCCGCGGACGTCTACCTGATGGGGAAACTCATTCAAGCAGGGATTGAAAGCGAATTTATGCAAGAAACCCTCACGAGTTTCGGGGCTTACTATGAAATGTACGCCCAGGACGAACGCCATTTTCAGCGGCTTTTGGAACAAACCGGCGAGACGCCTTTCACCTCCATGCTGGAATTAATTGATTATTTGGAACGATTCTGTCTCGTTTTGTTAAAGCCGGGCGAGGCGGATGCGGCGCAAGCAGAACTGCTGCCCATGACGGCCCATTTCTTCTATCCGCTCGTTCACCATTACCACGTCGCCAACTGGGTGCTGACGCTTCGCGATCGCCGCTCGGATGGTTTGGAGGCGCCCACCGGCTTGGGGGAGCTGCGCGCTCGCATCTTCGCCGGGGAATCGAGTTTTTTAGAAGAATTCGGGAAACCTTGAAGCCAGAGCACAAGAAATATGGCCCGGAAGGGAGCCTACTGGCGTCTGAATCGCCACCGATGTGAACGGCGCCTTCAAACAAAGTTTTCGCGAGAGACAAGAAAAAGGACTCCCGCGGAAAATTTGTGCCAAATAATTTTTGACCATAGGAGCACATGGTTTTTAAAAACTCATAATTTTCCCAACAGGCTTGGGAGCCAATGGTTCCCGCTGAACAAATTATTTGTTTGACTGATCTTCTTACATGCTATAATGCTGCTCCCTTTTGGGATTTCACACAGCTAATACTTAGTAACAATCACTTTATCGTGAGTATATCAAATCGAATTATGGAGTAAATTATGGCCAAAGTTTCACTTGAACCTCTGACAAGCATCACCGGCTACATGGGCGCATGCCTGGTGGATTCCGACAGCGGCATGATGCTGGGCGCCGATGGCGGCGGACCGGTTAACCTGGAAGTAGCCGCCGCCGGCAATACCGAGGTTGTTCGCGCGAAAAGAAAAACCATGAAGGCGCTGGCGATATCCAGCAAGATCGAAGATATTTTGATCAGCCTCAACGACCAGTACCACATCATCCGTCCTCTGGAAAGCAACGAAGCGCTTTTCCTGTACCTGGTTTTAAACCGCTCACGGGCCAATCTGGCCATGGCAAGGCATGAACTGAGAGCCTTCGAGAAGGATTTGAGTTT
>JBGTRP010000925.1:0-2983 GCA_041940685.1 Acanthopleuribacteraceae bacterium | reverse complement strand
CGCCTCCAAGGAGGGCGCCGCCAACGCGGAGCAACTGAAAGCCAGCGGCAAACCACTCCTGCTGGCTCACGCGGGCATTCATTCCGGCGAGATCGACGGCAAGGATGCGGGCATGATGCTGCTCCGCGACATGACGGTCGCGGGCAAAAAGAAGGGCCTGCTGGATAAGGTCAATCTGTTGTTCATTCCCATTCTCAGCGTAGACGGCCACGAACGCAGATCCCAATACAACCGCATCAACCAGCGCGGGCCCAAGCTGATGGGTTGGCGCACCAACGGCCGCAACCTCAACCTGAATCGGGACTTCGCCAAGGTGGAAACCCCGGAAGTCCAACATTTGCTTCGCATGATCAACGAATACGAGCCTGACCTGTATTTGGACCTTCACGTCACCGACGGCATCGATTACCAATACGACATCACCTACGGCTTTACGGGCGTTCAAGGCTCCTCGCCCGAGGGGGCGAGGTGGATGGAAGAAATCATGCGGCCGGCGCTGGACAGCGACCTCAAAGCCCAGGGCCATATTCCCGGACCACTGATTTTCGCCACCAACAACACCGATCTCAGCCAGGGCATCGTCGATTGGACCGCGGGCCCGCGATTCTCAAATAGCTACGGCGATGCGCGCCACCTGCCCACGGTCCTGGTGGAAAACCACTCCCTCAAGCCCTACGGCCAACGGGTCCTGGGCACCTATGTGCTGCTGGAATCCGCCATGCGGGTCCTGGGCGAAAGAGGTCAGGAGTTGCGGGCGGCGACCGAGAAGGACAAGGCCCGCAGGCCCGATCGGGTCAATCTCAGCTTTAAGGCGCCCAACCAGCCGCCCGAGCTCATCGATTTCCTCGGCGTGACGCATGAAAAGGCGCATTCCGATATTTCAGGCAGCGAGTGGGTGCGTTGGCTGGGTAAGCCCGAGACCACCAAAATCCCGTTTATCAAGCTTCATGAACCGGCCCTGACCGTGGCGCGGCCGCTGGGTTACTGGGTGCCCTCCGACTGGCCGGAAATCATCGAAAAGCTGGCCATCCACGGCGTGCAGATGGAGCGCATCGCCGAACCGCGCGAGGTGTCGGTGGAGATGTACCGAATCCAGGACGCCAAGCTCGGCGCCATGCCTTATGAGGGCCGCGTTCAAGTAACGGCCAAGGCGGAGCCTGAAAAAAGGACGGCGACCTTCCCCGCGGGCTCCGCTTGGGTTCCCACCGACCAGCCGGCCTGCGAGCTGATCGTGTTGCTATTGGAGCCGGATTCCCCCGATTCCTTTTTTCAATGGGGATTTTTCCACGAAATTCTCCAGCGCACGGAGTATTTCGAGAACTACGCGCTGGAACCCCTGGCGCGCAAGATGATGGAGGACGACCCCGCCCTGAAGGCCGAATTTGAGAAAAAGCTCAAGGAAGACGAGGCCTTCGCCAAGGATCCCAATGCCCGGCTGGATTTCTTCTATTCCCGATCGCCTTACGTGGACGAGCGCTACCTGCTCTACCCCGTCGCGCGCGAACCGCTCCACCCATAAAACGATCGCGGGCCGGGACCGGCGTCAAGCCGTTTCGGCCGCGGTGGAGAGGCGCTCCTTTTTTTCCGGCTGGTAACCCAGGTTGGGAAGCAGCCAGCGCTCCATTTCCTCAGTGGACATTCCCTTACGGCGGGCGTAATCGGCGACCTGGTCGCGGTTGACTTTGCCCAACCCGAAATAAAGGGATTCAGGATGGGAAAAGTACCACCCGCTGACCGAGGCCGCGGGCAACATGGCAAAGCTTTCGGTGAGTTGGATGCCCGTGTTTTCACGAACATTCAGCAATTCGAACAGCTTGCGTTTCTCGGTGTGATCGGGACAGGCCGGATAACCGGGGGCCGGCCGAATCCCCAGGTACTTCTCCCCGATCAGGGCCTGATTGTCCAGTTCCTCATGGGGCGCATAGCCCCACAGTTCTTTGCGCACATGCCGGTGAAGCCACTCGGCAAAAGCCTCGGCCAAACGATCGGCCAAGGCCTTGACCATAATGGCGTGGTAGTCGTCATGCTCGGCTTGGTAGGCGGCGGCCAGGACATCCACGCCCTCGCCCGCGGTAACGGCGAAGGCGCCCACATAGTCGGGCGTTCCGCGCGGTGCGACAAAGTCGCTGAGGCAGAAGTTATTGCGGCCCGGAGGTTTCTCGAACTGTTGGCGCAGGCCGCAGAGCCGCATGCGCACCTTTGTACGGCTCTCATCCGTATAGATTTCGATATCGTCGTCATCCACCATGTTCGCGGGGAAAAGTCCGGCCACGCCGTGCGCGGTCAACAATCGCTCATTCAGGATGCGGTCCAGAAGCGCGCGGGCATCCGCGAACAGCTTGCGCGCCTCCTCGCCGACCACCGGGTCTTGCAAAATTTTGGGATAACTCCCGTGCAGTTCCCAGGCCTTGAAAAACGGTGTCCAGTCAATGAAGTCCACCAATTTCTCCAAGGGGAATTGCTCCAGCGTGGTCACGCCCGGCCGCCGCGGGCGGGGCGGCTCATAACCCTGCCAGTGGATGGGAAGCTTGCGCTCCCGCATGCGCTCCAGCGACAGAAAGCGCTGTTTGGCCTCGCGTTGGCCGTATGATTCCCGCGTGCGCGTGTATTCACTGCGAATCTTGTCGATGAAGTCGCCACGCCCGCTCTGGGCGAGCAGGTTACTGACCACGCCCACCCCGCGCGAGGCGTCTTGCACGTAGATGGTGGGCCCACTGTAGCCGGGCGCAATTTTTACGGCCGTATGAACCCGCGAGGTGGTGGCCCCGCCGATCAACAGCGGCAGATCGAACCCCTCCCTTTCCAGTTCCTCGGCCACATGCACCATTTCATCCAAGGACGGGGTGATGAGCCCGCTGAGCCCCACGATGTCCACCTTTTCATTGCGCGCCGCCTCTAAAATCTTGGATGAGGGCACCATCACGCCCAGATCGATGACATCGTAATTGTTGCACGCCAACACCACCCCCACGATATTCTTGCC
>JBGTRP010000924.1:0-2985 GCA_041940685.1 Acanthopleuribacteraceae bacterium | reverse complement strand
CCGCGGCGTCGAGGTCGGCCAAGTCGAAAAAATCCGTATTGATGCGAAAATGTCGGGTGTGCTGTTGCAGGCGCGTATGGCCAAGGAGACGGAACCCCATCTGACCGATGGGACGCGGTTCTGGGTCGGAACAAGTGGATCGTCTGTTCCGACGTCGCTGCGGTCTTCGCACCGTTCATGAAGCTGTTCATCGAGGCCGGTGCGGACGCGGACGCCCGACTCGGCAACGAGTGGACGCCCCTTCACGTCGCGGTCCAAAACGGCCATTCCGCCACGGTGAAATTGCTGGTCCAGCTTGGCGCAAATGTGGATGCGAGAGCCTTTCTCGATTGGAGAAGGTATCGCCGCCGGAAAATTCCCGGCAACGAGAAATGGACCCCTCTGCACATCGCGGCGGACAAGGGGAATGCCGGGGTTATCCAAATGCTGCTGGAATGCGGCGCCGACATCGAGACGCGCAACGCCAAGGGTCAGGCCCCGCTTCATATTGCAACGGCAAAAGGCCACCGGGAGGCCATTGCCGCGCTCATTGACCGCGGCGCATCCTTGGAGGCAACCGATTCCGCGGGCAAAAACGCCTTCCATCTGGCCATGGCGAACCAGGAAAAAACCACGGCTCGATTACTCCTTTCCAGGGGCGCGCCGATCGATGCGCCGCTGCCTGATGGACTGACGGCCCTACATAGCGAGGTGCGCGCCGGCAACGAACAGAACGCCAGGTTCCTATTGGAAAACAAGGCGGCCGTGGATGCCCAAACCTCAAAAGGATGGCAAGCCCTGCATTTTGCGGCGGTGAGAGGTTATGAGAGCATCGCCCGCCTGCTATTGGAGCATGGCGCTCCCTGCGACAGTCCGGCGCTGGACGGCTCTACCCCTTTACACCTCGCGTGTTATAGCGGTCACGAGTCTTTGACCAGGCTGCTGATCGAAAAGGGCGCCCGTATCGAGGCTCGGGACTCCACGGGTTTGTCCGCTCTTCACCTGGCCGCCCAGAACGGTCGCGAAACCATCGTGGACCTCCTGATCAGCCTCGGCGCAGAGGTGGGCACTCTCGACAAGAGGGGTTGGACCCCCCTGCATCTGGCCGCTCAAAATGGCGCGCTGAATGTCGTGAGCCTGCTTGTAGAACATGGCGCGGAGGTGAACGCGCTTTCCGAAAAACCGCCGCTGACGCCGATTCAGGCCGCCGCGGAAACCGGCCAAGCGGAAGTGGTGGGTCTGCTGATCGAAAAGGGCGCTCATTTCCAAGAGGCATCCGCCGGTAAGGCGCCTCCCCTCGCGCTCGCTATCAGGAACGGTCAATTCGGATCGGCGCTCCGGCTTTTGGATGCGGGAGCCCCATTGCCCAAGGACAGCGAGGACCCCGCCGGCCCATGGTCCGTCCTCGCACGCCATTGGATCCGCAAAATCCAAGACCGAAAGAGCGATGCAATCGAGTTGGCATTGGCCACTCATCTCAAACGGGCGGGTTGGGAACCCCCGGACGAAATTTTGGCCAATGTCCGGTTGCGCTATCTACTCGCTGGCGAGGCGCGCTCCCTGGCCGAGGGCTTATCCGCCGCGGGCGCGTCCCGATCACATGTGGATCGGACTGCCGCCGAGAGCGCCACTGGCGCGCTGGATGGCATTCATTGGCGTCACATTTCCCATTACCCATGGGCTCAGGTGAAGGCCGATATCCGCCCCTGGCTCGTGGACCGCTTGCATCCCATTGACGGCGTGCTCGAGTTGGACAGGGAACGCACCCATTTCGACCTAAGCCCCCTGCCCTTCTATCAAAATATCCACCTCCTCCGCATTACCGACCTCGTTTGGCCCGACAACGAAATCATGGTTTTCTATCTCTTCGACGATCGCTGGAATTTGTATCGGCTCGACGGCACCTCGTCCCCGATTCACCAGGTCAACGGAGCCGGGCATATCCAACTCCACGAGGAAAACGTTCTCGAATACCTGTACTTTTTTGGTCTGTTCGTACGCGGCGATGAAGGGCCCTTTTACATCTTGGAAAACAGTCTGGATCCCTTCATTCCCGCCGAGATCAATGCTGAGGCAAGATCCGTGATCGAGGGAACGGTCCGGCCCGCCACCCTGGAGGGCAGCAACGCGGATGGAGATTTCCTATGCGACGCGATCGTGTGGTACTCCAACTCGCTCTCCATCGCCAACTTCAAGGTCCAGCCCTCCGGCATGGTGGAAATGATTGAGGACGAGCCCATCGCTGCCGATTTACCCTGCTCCATGGACGGCATTCGCCTGAAACACCGTACCTCCAAACCGAGCCAATCGCTTCTGACCGCGGCATCCGCGAAATTGCAACCGGCTGGTACAGGCGCCGAGCCTCCCTGGAAATTTGTCGAGCAGGACGACACGCCGAAAGCCAAATCAGCGCACTGGCAACATCTTTCAAAATACCCCTGGCGCCAACTGAGGCCGGACATTGGCGCCCAGCTCATCCAGCAATTGACTCCCATCGATGGCAAACTGGATTTAAACCCCACGAGCACGGGGATTTACCTGAGCGCCATGCCCTTCTATGAGAACCTGCGCATACTTCGCCTGGTAGATGCCGGCTGGCGGGATCAAAACCTCGTCATCTACTTTCTCATCAATGCCGGTTGGGAGATCTTCCGTCTCAACGGCACCTCGCCGCCCATCCACCAGGCCAATGCAAAGGGCCATATCAAGCTGAGCCGGAAAAATGTGCTCGACTACCTCTATTTCTTCACCTTTTTTGTCCGTGGCGAAGAGGGCCCTTTCTATATCCTCGAAAGCGCGGACGACCCCTTGATTCCCCCGGACCTTCCGCCGGAAGCCAAGGACAAGATCCAAGAAAATGCAAAACCCCTAAAGCTCAAGGGCGTCAACGATAAGGGGCATTTTGAGTGTGAAAACGCGCTCGTTTGGTATTCTGACGGCTTATTTCTTGCCAATTTTGCGATTCATCCCACGGGCATGATGGAAATGACCGATGACGACCCTCTC
>JBGTRP010000923.1:0-2990 GCA_041940685.1 Acanthopleuribacteraceae bacterium | reverse complement strand
TTTGGCAGCACGCAACGTGTAGCGCAGTACATGCCTCCAATTCTTCGTAAATGATATACTCATAACTGCCTCGGGTATTGATATCGATGCCTTGGTCTAGCAATCTTCGAAGCGTTTTAACGTCTCCAACTTCTGTCGCAGCGAAGAGGTTGTTCTTGCTCATCAAAATGCGGCCTTACATGTCTCGGTTGGTGTCCTTTCCAACACCCTCGTATCCCTGCTCAGGCTGGTCCCCATTTACGAGCGGGCCAAGCCCATTTTGCAGACCACTCCCGAGGAGGACGAGAGCACCACACCGCCAGGCGTGCTGAAGGGGCGAATCGAGGTCAGCAACCTTCGCTTTCGCTACCATGAGGATGGGCCCCTGGTTCTTCGCGACATCTCCACCACCATCGAACCGGACGAATTCGTGGCCATCATCGGGCCTTCCGGTTCGGGAAAATCCACTCTCTTCCGCATGTTGCTGGGGTTCGAAAAGCCCGAGTCCGGCGCCATTTACTACGATAACCGGGACCTCTCCGGACTGAGCATCAAGGCGGTTCGGCGCCAAATCGGGGTGGTCCTTCAAAACGGCAGGCTGATTCCGGGCAGCATCTTTCAAAACATTGTCGGATCCCTGCCGCTGAGCGAGGCGGATGCCTGGGAGGCCGCGGCCATGGCCGGCTTCGATCAGGATATTAAAGAAATGCCCATGCGCATGCACACGCTCGTCAGCGAGGGCGGCGGCACCCTATCCGGCGGCCAGGTGCAACGGCTCCTGATTGCCCGAGCCCTGGCCAACAAACCCAAAATCCTATTTTTCGACGAGGCGACCAGCGCTCTCGACAACCAAACCCAGGCCGTCGTTACCCAAAGCCTGGACCGCCTGCGGGTCACCAGGCTGGTCATCGCACACCGCCTTAGCACCATTGTCAACGCCGACCGTATTCTGGTATTGGAAAATGGGCGCCTGGTTCAGAGCGGAACCTACGAGGAGCTCATGGGACAAGAGGGCGTCTTTCGGGAACTCGCCCGACGTCAGATTGCCTAAATGCCAAGTGGCGGAAGTACTTGCGGAAAGGAAGGGAAGGAAATTGAAAAAGCTCATTGTTCCGGTTGCAATGGTCCTGATGATCACCTGTGGTCCTTCTGAAATTTCGCGGCGCGAGCGGACCATTACCGCCGCGATCCCTTCCCAGGCTCCGATCCATATCGGCATTGCCTGGCCCTTTTCAGAGAAGAACGATCACTTCCGTGACGGGGTCATGCTCGCACTCCAGGATATCAACGCGCGCGGAGGCGTACTCGGAAGGCGGCTGGAAGCCGATTTCCAGGATGACAAGGGCCAGGCGCAACAAGGTAAGATCGTGGCGCAGTACTTCGCGGAACGCGAGGATTTGGACCTGGTCATCGGTCATTACGATTCCCATGTGGCGTTGCCCGCATCGGTGACCTATGAATACTACGGATTGCTGATGATCACGCCGGGCTCCAGCATCCCCGAGCTCACGGACCAGGGGTTCAAACATGTGTTCCGCACCATTCCCAGCGATGTTCGCGTAGGCGCCCAATTGGCGGAAATGGCCCATCAACAGGGACTGCGGCGCATGGTGATTCTGCACGAGCGCGGCGGTTATGGCCGCCAGTTGGCCAACGCCATTGAATTTCGTTCGGAGGCGCTGGGCATTGCCATCATCGAGCGGCTCTCCTATGATCCCGGCGTTCATGGTTACCGCATTTTGTTCGATCGCCTGCGCCTGCTCGAATACGACGGCTTCTTTTTTGCGGGGTTCGGCGGCGATGCGCGCGTGGTGATCGAGGAGGCCAGACGCCTGGGCATTCAGGCGCCCTTCATCGGCGGCAACGGCCTGGACACCAAGCTCCTGTTCGAGGAAAATCCGGAAGCGGTGGAGGGCACCCTGGTTCTTTCCGTGTTCCACATCGACAATCCCAGTCCCTATGTCCAGTCCTTCCGGCTACATTTTAGCCAGGTCTACGAGGAAGAACCCGATGCCTGGGCCGCACAGGGTTACGACGCGGTTCAACTGCTCGCGCATGCCATCCAATTCGCACAGTCCGCGGAACCCGGCCGTATTGCCGAGGCCTTGCGGGAAATGGAAACCTGGCAGGGCATCACCGGCGCCCACCGTTTCGATGAGAACGGCGAGGTTCAAGGCAAACCCATGGTTCCCAAAATCGTGCGTGGCGGAAAACTGGCCTATTATTCGCCCTGAGCGCATACTCGTTTTGCAACACTTCCAAAATCTCAATTCCCAGGTTGCGAACCGCATCCACCCTGGCGGCATAAAGCGATTCCCGACTCTCAAAAACCCTGAACGTTGCAAAACCTGAAAATCCACATTAATATTCCGAGAAGAATTCTTCCATATCCCAGGAGAGCTTTCGTGACGACGGTAGGGTTTATCACTTGGGGTTCCCTCACCTTTTTGGGCCTTTATCTCTCCATGAGAAGGCCAAAAAGAAATGCCAAACCCAACTGGCGGGGCAGAAAGTCGATCTATGCATTTATCCTTAATAACATCGACCCGGACTCGGGCCAGCTTCCCATGCGCGCCGAACGTCTGCCCGACGAGGAGATCTTCTTTGAGGACAAAAAGGAGCGCTGGGAGCCGGGCGGCATGGATTGCGTCCTCGTGAACCGGCCCCATGGGAGCGGCAGCGAAAAATGGATTCATCATATTGCTCGGCTTTTGGTTTCCATCTCTCGCGACGGGGACGAGGCCGAGAAGGAGAAGCTCTACCGCCTGCTTCAAGACGCCTTTTTCCTACACCATGTCGAGCTCGCATTGGAAAAGGCCATTCAAACCGGCCTAAAACCGGGAGCCCGCTTGCATGGCTTCGCCCGCTTCCTCGCGCGGGAAACGCCGGACAGGAACCCCGTTAAATTCGGTATCGCGCTCCTGGGCCTGATCCAGGACCCGGATGATATCGAGCTCATCATGACCCTGGGAAAACATGAAGAGCTCACCCTATTTTCAGCGGCGGCGCTC
>JBGTRP010000922.1:0-3003 GCA_041940685.1 Acanthopleuribacteraceae bacterium | reverse complement strand
CGTATGTTCTAGGGACTGCTGAGGCGTACCTGAACTATCGTTGGGTTGATGAACAAACCATTGAGTTCTCTGAGGAGCTCAGAGGCCAAAAACCGCCCATCGGGAGAGAAGGCCAGGCTTGCCACATGGGAGGCGTGCCCGGAAAGCGTCATCAGGGGCTTGGGACTGCCGGCTCCCTCCGCCAGGATATCCGCCATCCCCCAAAGACAGATGGTTTGGTCAGCGGAGGCGGAGGCCAGGAGGCCGCCGTCGGCCGAGAAAGCCAGGTGAAGAACCTCCGCATCATGACTTTTCAAAATCGCCAGGGTTTCCACGATCGGGAACGCCTCATTCTGCCTCGGAGATACTTTCCAGAGCCGCACACTCTTGTCCCCGGAGGCGCTTGCCAAAAGCGCGCCATCCGGTGAAAAAGCCAAACCGAAGACCTCGTCCTCATGACCCTCCACCACGAGCGAATGCTTCTCAGAACCCGGCTCGCTCGCCAATATTGACCCAACGGGCCAAAATCGAAGGGTTTCGTCGCTGGAGCCGGTGACCAACAGGCTGCCATCCGGAGAAAACGCGACCCCATTCACCTCGTCCTCATGGCCCCGCAAAACCGCCAATGCCTCGGGGTTGGAGGGATCGCCTTCCAATATGGCGGGAAGCGACCAAAGTCGGGCCGCGCCATCGGCGGAGGTGGACGCGAGCAATTTGCCGTCGGGTGAGTAGGCGACTCCAATCACATCCAAGGAGTGCCCCGAGAGCAAGGCTACCGGTTCGGGTCGGGACCCGGATAGGCTCCAAACTTTTGCGAACCCGCCGGCCGGCGCGCATGCCAGGAAATTTCCGTCCCCGCTAATGCTCAAGCTGCCAGGAGGAGTAAGGGTCGACGCGCCCCCTCTCGGGGCCAAATCCTTTTCGTCGTCCTCAGGCTCGTCTTCCTCGTCTTCGTCCTCATCATCCTCTTCGTTCCGATCATCCTCCTGTTCTTCTTCCTCATCGCCGCGAGTCTCTTTCTCGGCGTCATCTGTTTCCTCTTCCTCTCGAGGATCTTGGCCGGGCGTTCGTTCCTCGTCCTCCGCCCCAGACTCAAAGGCCCGCCATTCCATATCCGGTCCCTTCCCGGAAACGGCTTGAATCAAAATCCTGCCATCCGCTCCCAAGGAAGCGAGACCGTTTCTGGCAGGCGCCCTCACCAGCGCGGTCACCGCGCCGCGATGTCCCCGAAGCTCCATTTCGACTTCGCCGTCGGAATCGAGAATGCGAATGCGCCCGTCCTCCATGGCAACGGCAAGGCCCTTTTCGGTAAAGCACAGATCACGAACCGCGCCTTTTCGCGTGAATCTCCGCACCTGACCCCCGTCCACGCCAACCCAACCGATGGCGCCGCTCGCACCCGCGAATGCCAGACGTTTGCCGTCCAAGGAGAAGCCAAGGCAGTGGATTCCCAAACCGATGCCCTCCCATGAACGCAGCACCGTACCCGCGACCGGGTTCCAGAGGCGCAACGAGCCATCCCATGAGGAGGAGGCCAACAGCTT
The DNA here is from genome assembly GCA_041940685.1 of Acanthopleuribacteraceae bacterium. Taxonomy (GTDB): domain Bacteria; phylum Acidobacteriota; class Holophagae; order Acanthopleuribacterales; family Acanthopleuribacteraceae; genus JBGTRP01. Next base: position 1,480 of record JBGTRP010000922.1, on the reverse strand, counting down.
GCCGTCCGGGGAAAAGGCGATATCCGTCACCGCCCCCGCATGGCCTCTCAAGATCCGGGAGGGACCGCCCACCTCCCAATCTCCGTTAATGATGGGCCACAGGCGGAGATCGCGATCCGAGGAACCGGAGGCCAGCCATTTCCCGTCCGGGCTAAAAGCCAGCGCGGAAATGCGGTTGGTATGGCCCGTCAACATGCCCGCGGGCCCGCCGCTGGCCGTGTGAACCAAACGAATGACATGATCGGCGCCGGCCATGGCCAAAAGAGTGCCCGCGCGGTTATAGGCCAACGCGTTGGAGGGCGTGGCCACGGGAGAGGTCCACAATAGGCGGCCGGCGCCATCAAGAGCCGGGTCGGCAAACCGGCCGACCGCACCGGGCAGGGCCTTGCCGGCGGGAATATCGCGCGACATGGAGGCCAATGCGTAGAGCCAGGCTTCTTGGGGACGCCCCTCCGCGAGAGAGGACCCGGCCTTTTCGTTGAACATCATGGCCAGGTTGAAGTTGCCATCCCGGGTGCGTTGTTCGGCCTTTGCTTTCTCGAATAGCGCGGACCTCCGCGCGGAGCGCGCATGGAAAAACATGAAAAAAGCGACTGCCGCGAGCACAAACCCCAAACAGCCGACCAACACCGCCAAATTCTTGCGGCGCCGCATTTGGCGAAGCCCTGCGGCCACGTAATTTTGCTCCAGTACGCCCATATTGGCGGCTTCGCGATCGACCAGATCCTTCATTTGGTAGAGCGGACCGCCGCGCGGCAGATGATCGGGATTGCGACCCGATCGCTCCCAGGTGCGAGCCTCCCGCCGCAGACGTCCCAGGAGGCGCGCGGTTTCCCGATCTTCCGCCATCCACTCTCGGATACGGCTCCATTTGCGGATCAGGGCCTCGTGCGCCACATCCACAAGGCGCCGCCCGCGCGCCTCATCGCCAGATCCCGTGAGCAGCCTCGCCGCCATCCATCGATCCAACAATTCTTCCACCACCGCGGGCGAGGGTCCCACGGAAAGCAGTTCCTCTCTGGTGGCTCGACGCCGGGTGTCCTCCACGCCCTCGCCGGGATGAACCAAACAGAGGGTAAACATCTTTCGCAGGGTTTCCCGGCCTTCTTCGCTCAGGGTTTCGTATTCGGATTCCGCACGGCGCGCCAAGGCCCCTTCAATGCCGCCAATCTCCTCGTAGGCTTGCCAGGTCAGCAGACCGCCATTGCGGCGCTCGTAGAGCTCGAGCAAGGCATGCTCCAGCAGAGGCAGTTCGCCCGAGGCCCCGGTCACATCGTCCAGGATGCGATCCAATAGACCGGTTTCCAGGCGCAATCCCGCCAATCGGGCCGGCGCCACGATGGCGCGCGCCAGGTCTTCCCTACTCATGGGCAATACTTGAAGCGAATGATCGAGAATGTAGCTGTTGAGGTCGGGGAAGGCCACGCTCTTGCCGAGGAAGTCCGAACGCATGGTCAGCAAAACCGACAACTTTCCGCGC
>JBGTRP010000921.1:0-3019 GCA_041940685.1 Acanthopleuribacteraceae bacterium | reverse complement strand
AGGGGCCTCTCTACCGCGCCTGTTTGTTCCGCTTAGAGGATGGAAGCCACCATTTGCACCTTTGCATCCACCATATCATTGGAGACGGCCGCTCCATGGAAGTGCTGATCCGGGAACTCGCATCCGCGTATGAGGACTTCCGCCAAGGCAAGAATCCCAATTGGGAACAACTCCCCATCCAGTACGCCGACTTCGCCATTTGGCAGCAGAAACAGGCCCAGGATGGAACGCTTGCCGGTCAGCTCGATTTTTGGCAAAAAACCCTTGCCCACGACTTGCCCGTGCTGGAATTGTCCACCGACCACCCCAGGCCCGCGCGCCAGAGTTTCAGGGGCCGCCTGCATGAATTCCCTATTCCCCCCGCCTCGCTCCGGCGCGCCCGCGACCTTGCCGCGGCGCAAGGTCTTACTCCCTTCATGCTCTTTCTCACCGTCTTCCATGTGCTGCTTTCCCGCTACAGCGGACAGTCTCAGGTCCTCGTGGGCGTGCCATACGGAAACCGGAACCGCCGCGAATTGCGAAACCTGGTCGGCTTTTTCGTCAACACTCTGGTGATACGGGTTGATCTGGGTGGCTCTCCAGGATTTCTGGAGATGCTGAAACGCGTCCAAACAGCGGCCCTGAATGCTTTCGAGCATCCGGATCTTCCCTTCGAACGGGTGGTCGAAGCCATTCAACCCAGCCGCGATCTCAGCCGCAATCCGATATTCCAGGTCATGTTTTCCTATCTAGAAAGTCTCCCCTCCTCCTACGACCTTGGCGGCGCGGTCATGAATGCGGTGGATTTTGACCGAGCCATGTCCCATTTCGATCTGACCCTCTCCATCACTACTTCGCCCGAGGGCGACGCCCGGGGCGCTCTTGAATACGCGGCCGACCTGTTCGAAGCCGATTCCATGCGCGGCCTAGCCAGGCATTTCACCCGGCTGTTGGGCAACCTGCTCGATTCGCCAAACGCGCCCGTTGCCGATGCGGAGATGCTGGAGCCCGAAGAAAAGCGGCAAATTCTAGTCACCTGGAACCAAACCCCGGCCGATGGCGACTACCAAACCCCGATCCCGCAACGTTTTGAGGCGGTGGCCAAGCGCTATCCTCTTCTGCCCGCGCTTGAATACGAATCGGATGTGGATGCACAAGAGGTTCGCGACCTGATTCCCGTTTCCTACGCAGCATTGAATCAGCGGGCGGATGCGTTGGCCGAACGATTGCTCGATTGCGGCGCCGGACCCGATGCGCTGGTCGGCGTGTTCTGCGAGCGCTCGCCCGATCTGGTTGTCGCGCTTTTGGCCACGCTCAAAGCCGGGGCGGCCTACCTTCCCCTGGACCCGGACTATCCGGAAGAGCGCCTTTCCTTCATACTCTCGGATGCGCGGGCGCCAATCATCCTTTGCCAGCCGATATTACAAAGCCGTTTGCCCGAGCACGGCGCGAGGTTGCTGCTGCTTGGCGAGGAGGAAACAAGGAAGAGCCCGCGCCAGAAAAGACGGTCTTCGCAGGACGCGAGGGTGGCGCCCGATCATCTGGCCTATGTGATCTATACCTCCGGATCGACGGGTAAGCCAAAGGGCGCGGCGCTCACCCATCGCGCGCTTGCCAATCACATGACTTGGATGCAGCGGACCTATCCCATGACCAATGGAGACGCCATCATCCAAAAAACGCCCTGCGGGTTCGATGCTTCCGTATGGGAATTCTGGATGCCCTTGCTCTCAGGCGCACGAATGGTACTGGCCAAACCCGGCGGCCATCAGGATCCCGGCTACTTGGCGAGCCTGATCCGCCAATCCGCGGCCACCGCCCTGCAAGTGGTTCCCTCGCTATTGTCCTTGCTGCTGGAAGAGCCCGCTTTCGTGGAAAACAGTCCGCTAACGCGCGTATTCTGCGGCGGCGAGCCCCTGACCCCGGACCTGGCCAGGCGCCTGAGCGCAGAGCTTTCCGCTGAACTGATCAATCTTTACGGACCGACCGAAACCTGCATCCAGACCACCGCCTGGTCCTATGCCTCCGAGGCGACTCGCATCGCCCTCGGCCGGCCCATCGACAATACCGCGCTTTACGTGTTGGACCATCGCCTCAACCCCCTGCCGGCGGGGGTGGTGGGCGAGCTTTTCATCAGTGGCCCCAACCTGGCGCGGGGATATCTCGGCCGTCCGGACCTAAGCGCGGCCCGTTTTCTACCCAATCCTTTTAGTGCCGAGCCGGGATGGCGGTTTTACCGGACCGGCGACCTAGGCCGCCACCAGCGCGATGGTCAACTGATCTACATGGGGCGCAACGATTTCCAGGTGAAGCTGCGCGGGTTCCGCATTGAGCTGGGCGAGATCGAGGCATGCCTCGAAGCCCATGTCGATGTCGCCAGAGCCGCGGTTCTTGTGCGAGAGGACCAACCCGGGAATCAGCGTTTAACCGCCTATGTCCAACTCGTTTCAGAAGCCGGGCGCCCCCTGGACGAGCCGGGCCTGGTTGTCACGCTAAAGCAGCACCTGGCCAAGCGGCTACCAGAATACATGGTTCCCCCGCAATTCGTGGTTTTGGAGCGCCTGCCCCTTAGCCCCAGCGGCAAAATTGATCGCCGGGCCCTACCCGCGCCCACGACCGAAAAGGGCTTGGAACCATTGGAAAACCGGCAAACCAGCGCGCCCACCAACGCGGTGGAGGAAATCTTGGCCGGGATTTGGAGTGAGGTTTTGGGGATCGAGGAGGTCGGCGTCGATCCCGGTCGGCTCCGCATCGGGCTGTGCCCCGGCCTGCCGGACGGCTCGACCCGCAAGCTCTGGTACGAGGGCATCGGCAAGCGCGTCGAGCAGACGGCTTTCCTCTCTCCTACGGGCCCCGAGCACATCGAGCGCTACTCCAACCTGGATCTCCACGACAGGTAGGACTGCGACATTGGCGACATCGTAGACGACCTGATCGGTAATGTGATTGTCCAACAGCAAAGCTCAAATCAGGTTGAACAAGAGTCAGCTCTTCTCGACGAAGATGAATCAATTCCCCAAGCTACTAGCAATATAAATGA
>JBGTRP010000920.1:0-3034 GCA_041940685.1 Acanthopleuribacteraceae bacterium | reverse complement strand
GTCTCCGCCCGGAATGTCGCTGGGAGACTTGGCGTTGGCCAGGTTTTCAGCAACCACCTGCATCCGCTCCGACTGCGCTTGCAGGCCGGATGCGGCGACTTTCAATGAAGCGGAAAGGGGGTCCACAGCTTATCCTCTCGACGTGTTCATCAGCATGCGGTGGAAGGCTTTGATGGGCGATGTTTCGCTCTATTTCTGGGCGGATGAAGCGTTGTCCGACGATGCGGCCCACGATCACCTGGTGATCGGCCACCGCGTATGGTCCGATATTGAATCGCGCCTGTTTACGGAGCGTGTGGGGAGCCTGAACGTAGAAACCCTGAACGCGGAGGATTCACCCGACCCGGAACCGGAAAACGTTCTGATGGCCTCCCTCGGGGAGAAGCGGCTTTATCCCGGCTTGCCGGACAATGGGGCGCAGGGCAATGGGCAATGCCTGGTGCTCAAGACCAAGGCAAAGGGCGCGAGGCGAAAGCCTGCCAGTTAAGGAGGAGAAAATGACTCGATCTCAGTGGAAAATGACGGCCGTGGCCGTTCTAGGCCTGTTATGTTTTATTTTGGGTTTTCAGAATACGGGTCGGGCCGAGATCCAGGTCCTTTTTTGGTCATTCTCCCTACCACTGGTGCTGTTGATTGGCATCTGTCTGGTGCTGGGCCTGCTGATCGGTTGGATTTTGGCCAGCCGGAAAAAGGGGAAACCAAAGCAGAAGCCGGAATCCGCGCCACCAGAACCCGTGAAAACTAAGGATGATGAGGAAGAAACCAGCCAAGGTGCGGGATCTTGACCAGGCTTGGGGCGTACGGCGCCCGGGCCCAAGACGCGGAAGGCGCCGCCGAGGTGCTGGACGCGATTTGGGAAGGCCTTCAGGCGTTCTGGAATTTCCAAATTACTCGCATGGATGGCCAGGCGATTACGGTGGGCAAAATCGCCTCCGCGCTGGCGATCTTCATCGTTGCAATTTGGATTTCAAGGCTCCTCAGCCGCGTTCTGGGCGGTCGGATATTGAGAAAGTTCGGCGCCAACGAGGGCGCGATCGGCGCGTTTCAAACCATATTCTTCTATGTGCTGGTCGCGATTTTTGCCATGCTGACCCTGGAGTTGGTCAATGTGCCCTTGACCGTGTTTACCCTGCTGGGTGGGGCTATCGCTATCGGGGTTGGTTTCGGCAGCCAAAATTTGTTGAATAACTTCATCAGCGGTCTGATTCTGTTGGCGGAACGGCCGATCCGCATTGGGGACTTGATTCAGGTCGGCGACCTTTTCGGCACGGTTGCGTCCGTTGGCGCCCGTTCGACCCGGGTGCGCACCAGCGCCAATGTCGATCTATTGGTGCCCAACAGCGCTTTTTTGGAGCAAAACGTCATCAACTGGACGCTGAGCGATAACAAGGTTCGCACCCATGTTACCGTGGGCGTGGTCTATGGTTCGCCCACGGATGCCGTGCGGGACCTCATGATCCAGGCGGCCGAGGAACACCCCCGCGTCCTGAAGGACCCCCCGCCGCATGTCATCTTCGCGGACTTCGGCGATAATGCGCTTGTCTTCGAGGTCTACTTCTGGCTGGAAATGAAAACCCAAATGCAACGCAAAATCGTGGAAAGCGATATTCGCTTTCGTATCGACGCGGTTTGCCGCGAGAAAGATATCGTGATCGCGTTCCCGCAACGGGATGTCCACCTGGACACGGTAAAACCGCTGGATATCCGTTTGTGGAACGACCGGGAAACACCTTCTTAATCGAAACGGTTCGCCCATCAGCGGACCCCGTTTTCATAGACTGTTCCCGGGCGGGGCCTGGGAGCGCAACCTTGGTTTCCGGTGGCGCCGCCTTCTTGTGAGGCCGCGATTTTTTGCTACAATACCAGTTTGGCGAAACCCTCGAAACGGGGCGCGCGGCGCGCGCGAGAATTCCCGCGAGGCCAGCATTTTGAGAGGAGAACATTATGACCGATCACAATCCCTTTGGGAGCAAGTCAAGCCTGGTTACCAGCGCCGGCAAATTCGATATCTTTAAACTGGCGGCCCTGAGGGATTTGGGTGATGTGGACAAGTTGCCCTTCTCCATGCGCATTTTGCTGGAGAGCTGCTTGCGCAATGTGGATGGCTTCACCATTAAGGAAGAGGATGTGGCCAAGATTGCGCAATGGAACGGCAAGTCGGTTGGCGAAACCGAGATTCCGTTCAAACCGAGCCGGGTAATTTTGCAGGACTTTACGGGAGTCCCGGCGGTGGTGGATTTGGCGGCCCTGCGTTCCGCGCTTGCCCGTTTGGGCGGCGATCCCAAAAAGATCAACCCGCAGGTGCCGGTGGACCTGGTGATCGATCACTCGGTTCAGGTCGACAGCTTTGGCAGCCACGAGGCCCGCGCCATCAATGAACGCATAGAGTTTGAACGGAACCGCGAGCGTTACGAGTTCCTCCATTGGGGGCAGAAGGCGTTTCAAAACTTCTCCGCCGTGCCGCCGGGCACGGGGATCGTACACCAGGTGAATCTGGAGTTCCTGGCAAGCTGCATCAGCCGGCGCGATGGCCAGGCCTTCCCCGATAGCCTGGTGGGCACCGACAGCCATACCACCATGATCAACGGCCTTGCTGTTCTGGGGTGGGGCGTCGGCGGTATCGAGGCGGAAGCCGCCATGTTGGGGCAGCCTATTTCGATGCGGGTTCCGGAAGTGGTTGGTTTCAAAATTAAGGGCAAACTAAAAGAGGGCGCTACCGCCACGGATTTGGTGCTGACGGTCACCGAGATGTTGCGCAAATTCGGCGTGGTGGGCAAGTTCGTGGAGTTTTTTGGCGATGGGGTGGTCGGCATGAAACTCGCCGACCGGGCGACGATCGGCATGGATCGTCCGTGGATGAAGAACTACGCCCAGCGGCTGGTCCAGATCTGCCATCGGCGCGGCGCCCTGGCGATCGGCGGCATGGCCGCCTTCACCCCGGGCAAGACCGCGGCTCGGCGCGAGCAGCAGACCGCCCGGGTGGTGGCCGACAAGCGCTGGGAAGCGGCGCTCGGCCACGACGGCTGCTGGGTCT
>JBGTRP010000919.1:0-3034 GCA_041940685.1 Acanthopleuribacteraceae bacterium | reverse complement strand
AGCGACACTGGGGTGAAGTGTGTTTTTGTCGATCATGCCGGTACGCTTTGGGTGGCGACCGTGAAGGGCTTGAATCGGTTCGACCGCAAGGCCGGCCGCTTCGAGAGCTTTTTTACCGAGGACGGATTGCCCAATAACCTGGTCTATGGCATTCTGGAAGACGAGGCCCATCATATTTGGGTCAGCACCAACCGGGGTATTGCCCGTCTGGACGTGGACCATGGCCGATTTACCTCCTTTGATAGCGACGATGGCCTGCTCAGCAATGAGTTCAACCTGGGCGCTTATTACCGGCTGAGGTCCGGCGAAATGGCCTTCGGCGGCATTCATGGATTTAATTTATTCGACCCTACCGATTACAGAAGCAACGACTATGAGCCGCCCATCGTAATTACGGCCTTCAGCCGCTTTTACAACCCCCAACCGCTGGAAAAGCCTGTTTCTCAAATGGAGCGGATCCTGCTCCATCATGGAGACGCATTAATTTCTTTCGAATTTGCGGCCCTCGACTTTTCCTCACCGCGTAAAAATCGCTATGCCTACCGAATGGAGGGTTTGGATCCCGACTGGATTGAGTTGGGCGCCAAACGGGAAGCGGTTTATTCGCATTTAAAACCGGGAAGTTACACCTTTCGGGTAAGGGGCAGCAACAATGAGGGGCGATGGAGCGAAACCGGCGCGGCGGTGCGCGTCCGCATGATCCCACCATCCTGGCGGCGCTGGTGGGCGATTGCCTTGTATGGTTTTGCGCTCGGCGGTTTGATTGCCCTCTTCCTTCTGGCCCAAAAACGGAAATTGGCCAATGAGCGCATGATGGTGGAGCGGCTGCGCCGCGTGGACAAGCTCAAGGATGATTTCCTGGCCAATACCTCACATGAGTTGCGCACGCCGCTCAACGGAATCATCGGCATTGTCGAATCCCTCATGGAGGGCGTGGCCGGATCGCTCCCTTCCCGAGCAATGGGCAACCTCTCCATGGTGCTCAGCAGCGGAAGGCGCCTCTCCAACCTGATCAACGATATTCTCGATTTTTCCAAGCTCAAGAACCGGGGAATCGAGCTCCAAATTCGGCCCGTTGACCTTCACGCGCTCACCGATGTGGTGCTCACGCTGGTGCGGCCCCTGGTGGGCGATCGCAACCTGGTCCTGGTCAATGACGTGGCCCCGCAAACGCCGCCCGTACGCGGCGATGAGGGGCGGCTCCAACAGATCCTACTCAACCTGGTGGGAAATGCGGTGAAATACACCGAAAGGGGAGAGGTGCGCGTGGCCGCGGTGGCCGAGGGCGGTCGGGTAATCGTTCGGGTCTCCGATACCGGTATGGGCATTCCCGCACATGAACAAGAACATATCTTCGAGTCCTTCCAAAGCCGCGGAGAGGGGCTTCACCGCGCTTCGGGTGCGGGTCTGGGCTTGGCGATCAGCAAGCAATTGGTTGCCCTGCATGGCGGCGAGATCGAGGTTCAGTCCAAGCTGGGAACGGGTTCGGAATTCAGCTTTTCTCTACCGATCTCTCGTGAAAAAAAGCCGCTGGAAATAGGGGATCGGACGCCGGCGCAAGGTCTGGAGATTAATCCCCTCCAAGAAGACGAGACCCTGCTCCCGGAGGCTCAAGCAACACCCGCCGGGGACGGCGAAAGCTTCTCGGTTCTGATCGTGGATGATGACAAGGTGAATCGGCAGGTGCTGATCAACCATCTCTCCCTGCGGCAATACCATATTTTGGAGGCGGCCGACGGGGAGGAAGCGCTGCGAATCGTGGAGCAGAAACGTGGCGCCATCGACCTGGTGCTGCTGGATATCATGATGCCCAAGATGTCGGGCTATACGGTGTGCAAGCGGTTGCGGGAACGGTTTCCGGTTCAAGACCTACCGGTGATCTTTCTCAGCGCCAAAAATCAGGTGTCCGATTTGGTGGCGGGCTTCAGCTTCGGCGCGAACGATTACCTCACCAAACCCATTTCCCGCAATGAACTGGTCTCCCGGGTGCGCACCCACCTCCAACTCCTGGATATCAACCGCAACTTGGAACGCAAGGTCATGGAAAGGACAGAGGAACTCCGTCTGAAGAACGAAACCCTTCTACGCACCCAAAAACAGATGTTGATGCAGGAGAAAATGGCATCGCTTGGCACCCTTACCGCGGGAATCGCCCATGAAATCAAGAATCCGCTCAACTTCATCAATAATTTTGCCGAGCTCTGCGTGGAGCATGCCGAGGAATTGGAGGGCTTTTGCAAAGAACGCTTGGAGGCCTACGATGAGCCCTCCCACGAATTGATGCGCAAGCTTTTAGCGGAAATTCGCGAGAACTCGGATTTGATTTTCCGCCATGGCAACCGCGCCAATGAAATCATTCAAAGCATGATGGCCCTCTCCCAGCCCAAGCCGGCCGAGCGGCGAGAGCAAGACCTCAATGTGCTATTGGTGGAATACCTGAATTTCGCCTATCAGGGCAGACGGATGAAGGCGCCAGGCTTGCGGGTTACCTTGGAAAAAGACCTGCGCGAGGATGTGGGCAGTCTGCGGGTAGCGCCGCAAAACCTGGGCAGAGTGATCATCAACATGGTCAACAACTCCTTCGATGCGGTACTGGAAAAAGCCGCCGCCGCGAAGGACCCTTTTTCACCCAAGATTTGGGTGCGCTCCAAGCCTACCCCGGATGGCGTGGAAATCCTGATCGGCGATAACGGGAACGGCATTCCCGCGGCCATTCGCGAAAAAATCTTTACTCCCTTCTACTCCACCAAATCCAAAACTCCTGCAAACGCGGGTCTGGGCCTTTCAATTTGTTACGATATTATTGTCCAGGAGCATGGCGGTGAAATTCGCGTGCGCTCCGAGGAGGGCGCCTATACCGAGATCATCATTTCCCTGCCGCGCGACTTCGAGGAACCCAATCCAGGCAAGGGTTGAAAAAGGCCGGCTTCAGCCCCTTTTCACTCACCAGGAGGAGGGGAGCAACAGCGAATATTGCTGTAAGCCGCGCTGTTGGGGTCTTTAATTTCCTTTTCGCTGTATTCTTCCGAGGGCG
>JBGTRP010000918.1:0-3038 GCA_041940685.1 Acanthopleuribacteraceae bacterium | reverse complement strand
TGAAATCGGCGAGATGCCGCTCAAAATGCAGGTCAAGCTGCTGCGCGTGCTTCAGGAAAAAAGCATCCGCCGTCTTGGGGGCGCCGAGGAAATTCCCGTGGATTTTAGGCTTCTCGCTGCGACCAACCGTGACCTGCGCAAGGAAGTTGAGGACGGCGCTTTTCGCGAGGATCTTTTTTACCGCATTAACGTAGTGCCGATTCAACTGCCCGCCCTACGAGAAAGGCGCGAGGACATCATGCCTTTAGTGCGGTTCTTCCTGGAAAAAATCTCCAAGCAATACGGGGAACAGACCAAAGCCATCGCGGGTGAGGCCATGTCCGTGATGGAGGCTTACGCTTGGCCGGGCAATGTCCGCGAGTTGGAGAACACCATCGAGCGCCTGGTTGCTCTGACCCCCGACAATGAGATTGACCTATCCGCCTTGCCCCGCCAGATTCTTCAGGCCGAAAGGGAGCGTGACGGCCTCGATTTCCACGTGCCAAGCGAGGGCATCGATCTGGAGGCCTATCTCGATGAAATTCGCTTTAAGTTCATGAAGCGCAGCCTCAAGATGACCAATGGCGTGCAATCTAAATCCTGTAAGTTACTGGGAATGAAATCTCGTTCCTTTCGGTATTACCTGGCAAAAGGCAAGGAAATGGGGTATTTTACGGAACCGGGGAAGGATTGACTCCTCGCAACACCGCCGCGGTTGCCTTCCTTTTCAGGTCCCCCCTGATGGAAACATCGATGTTCCATCCGCCGGCCGACCCTATCGCCCCTGCTCGCCAAACAGACCTTTTCCTGGCCCAATCTGGGGGGCCGTTCCCTTTTGCCGTAATTTACGCGATAATAGACGGCACGGCCAATTTTTTATTGGTTATCCAGGTGAATTTGTTAGAATACGCCCTATGAACAAATGGAATCGATTCCCAAAGGTAGGACCGGCATGATGAAGAGAAACCGAGCTTTCTCACTTATTGAGCTCTTAATTGTTTTGGCTATCCTGGCCCTCGTGGCCTCCTTGGCGGTGCCCATTGTCAAGGGGAATCGCGACAAGGCCAGCTACGAGGTGTCCGTTCTGAACCTCTACTCGGTTGGCAAGGCCATGGAGAAACACTATTTGGAAAAGGGTGTGTATCCCGTGTTCAACTCCTGGTCGGAGGTTGCCTCCGAAAGCAGCCCGCTTACGGAATACCTGAACGATATTCCCTCCTCGGATGCTTGGAACCGGCCTTACCGGATTTTGAACTCCTCGGAAACCGAATACGAATTCGAGGGGCTCAGCATTCAAGGGAAACTGAAAAAGGAATACCCCGACTACACCGTGATTACAGGCCCCAAGCTCAAGAAAAAAGGGAAAAAGAATACCACCTGATTAGCTTAAACTAGGGGCGGTATTGCAGCGTTGAATTCCGAATTTGGTGCATGGAAAGCGTCCGTGGTCTTCCGCCCGCTTTCCATGCGTATCTTATCGCGGCGCCTTCGAGGGAATCTTCTCCACCGCTGCCCGGCGCCATAAGGCTAGGCCGGGATGGGGCCAAAGGCCAGCCAATATAGGAATTCCTGATTCCCTTGCCTGCCTTTGATGGGGCTTTTGACCACACCGAGCACCCGAATGCCCTGGGCTTGAAACCAAGCCTCGATATGCTCGCGGACCTCGTCGGCATCGGCCGCGCTCACCCTCCCGCCGGGAGCGACCTTCTCCCGCGCCGCCTCGAATTGCGGCTTCAGCAGACACACCGATCTCGCGTTCTCCGCCAAAAGTGGCCGGGCGTGGGGCAGCACATAGCGTAAACTGGTGAACGAAACATCCACGGCCAGGAAATCAATAGCCTCCGGAACCAATTCCGCACTCAGTTGCTTGGCATGGGTGCGTTCAAGCGAAACCACGCGTGGGTCGGTTCTCAATCTGTAGTCCAGTTGATTGGTGCCCACGTCGACCGCGTAAACCGTCCGTGCGCCCGCCCGCAGCATGCAATCGGTGAACCCTCCGGTGGAAGCGCCCAAATCCATGGCGGTCAGGTCCTGAAGCGAAATTTTGAAATTCGCGAGCGCCGCTTCCAGCTTTTGGCCGGCGCGGCTCACGAAACGCCCTTTTTTCGCTCTTAGACGGATGGGTAGGGAAGGATCGATGCGGCTGCCGGGTTTGTCCACCGGCTCGTCCCCGACCAGCACCTCACCGGCCATCACGAGACGAAGGGCGCGCTCCCGGTTCTCGGCCAGGCCGCGCCGCACCAACGCTTCATCGATTCGCATTTTCTTCATGGATCCGCTCATGGGCTTGCCTCTCAGAGATTATGAGCGGGAAAAAGGGACGCCGCCAGCATAAAATGGAGCTCAATGGAGCCGCTGGAAGAATTCGAGCCGATTTTCCGGGTTAGAATCAAGATTTAGACGCGACTGCCGAGCGCAGGGGAGAGTCACGGTTTTGAAATTGATTTCCTGGAACGTCAACGGCATTCGCGCGGTCCACCGCAAGGGCTATGCCCAGTGGCTGCGGGAGGTTGCGCCCGATATTATCTGTCTTCAGGAAATAAAGGCGCGGCCCGAGCAGTTATCGGTTGAAGCGCGGGAACCGTCCGGTTACCACGCCTTTTGGCATCCGGCCCAAAAACTCGGTTACAGCGGCGTGGCGCTATTCAGCAAGGCGCCGCCGCTTTCCGTTGCGTACGGCATGGGCCAACCCGAGTTCGACCGGGAGGGTAGGGTCCTCCTCGCCCGCTTCCCCGCCTTCACCCTGCTCAATATTTATTTCCCCCATGCCCGCCGCGACCTGACCCGTTTGGATTTCAAGCTCCGGTTTTGCAGGATTTTGCTGCGATGGATCGAGAGCTTGCGGCGGGAGGCCGCGCCGCTCATCGTTTGTGGTGATTACAATATCGCTCATCGCGATATCGACCTGGCCAATCCGGGTCCCAATCGCAAAAATGCCGGTTTCCTGCCCGAGGAAAAAGCCTGGATGGACCGCTTCCTCGACACTGGCTTTCACGATGTGTTTCGCGAAAAGCATCCCGGTGAAAACGGGCACTACACCTGGTGGTCCTTTCAAAAGG
>JBGTRP010000917.1:0-3040 GCA_041940685.1 Acanthopleuribacteraceae bacterium | reverse complement strand
CATCGCATTTCGGAGCTTTCGCTTCTCGGTGAATCCGAAAGACGAATGCTGGTAATGGACTGGAACCGAACCGCATCCGATTTTGGAAAGGAGATGCTGATTCAGAGTCTTTTTGAATCTCAAACACGGCGTACCCCAAACAAGATAGCGCTGGTTCATCAAAGGGTTCGGCTCACCTACAAGATGTTGAATTTTATGGCAAACCAGGCGGCCCATCGGTTCAAGACCCTGGGGATAGCTCCCGAGGTGCGGGTTGGAATCTGCCTCGACCGTTCGCCGAGGATGGTAGCGTGTTTGCTGGGTATCCTCAAGGCAGGTGGCGCCTATATTTCTTTCGACCCGGCCTACCCTCGGGAGCGGCTCGCATTCTTGCTGAAAGACGCAAAACCAGCCTTATTGCTGACTCAGTCAACCACAGGGCCATTGTTACCCCAAATTCGAGGAGAATTCGTAACCGAGGAAGTGGAAACCATATTCACCTCGGGGCCCGCCCCACGCAACCCCGAGCCCTCTGGAAGTTCGGGGAACATCTCTCATTTGATCTATACCTCGGGCTCCACTGGCAATCCCAAGGGCACCCTGATCCGCCAGAGAAGCGTCGCCGCTCTGTTGCATTGGGCGGCCCGTTCCTTCTCGATCTCTGAACTGGAAGGCACCCTGGCATCGACATCTCTCAACTTCGACCTCTCGGTTTTTGAAATTATGGCCCCGCTGGCCTGGGGCGGCCGGGTGATTCTTTCCGACCATGCTTTGGATGTACCCCAATTGCCGGCAAGAGACGAGGTTCGTCTGATCAACACGGTACCTACCGCGATTACGGAGTTGCTGAGGATAGAGGGTATTCCCAGGACCGTCCGCGTGGTGAACCTAGCGGGCGAACCGCTTCGGCAAGCCGTGGTGGAAGCACTATTCCGACTGGGGACTCTCCGCCGAGTGTTGAATCTTTACGGACCTTCAGAGGATACGACCTATTCCACTTTTGCACTGATGGAAGAAAAGACCAGCCCCAACATCGGGGCGCCCTTGGACGATACTCAAGCCTATCTTTTGGATGCCCATCTGCTTCCGGTTCCAATTGGACTGCCGGGCGAGCTGTTCCTTGCCGGGGAGGGGCTAGCCAGGGGTTATCACAACCAGCCGGCCATGACCGCGGCGCGTTTCATACCCAATTGCATTGCGTCTGAAAGTGGCAGTTGCAAAGCGGGATCTCGCCTCTATCGAACCGGAGACTTAACGCGCTGGCTGCCAAACGGGCAGATCGATTTTCTGGGTCGCATCGATCAACAGGTCAAGTTGCACGGTTACCGCATCGAGCCCGGGGAGGTCGAGGCCACGCTCGGAAGGCATCCACGAGTGGAGGCGGTCGTAGTCCGGGTTCGGCATGACCAAGCGGGCAGGCAAATGCTCGTGGCCTATCTAGTGGAATCGAAAATCCCCGAGGACGCATCCTCCAGCAACGAATCCCTTCCCTACCGGGCTTTTCTGAAGCAGACCCTGCCCGATTATATGATTCCCCAAGCTTTTGTTGCCTTGGATGCTTTCCCCCTCACACCCAACGGCAAGATCCACTTCCGCGCACTACCCTTACCAGACGTTTCTCAAATGTCCGAGACGCAGGAATACACCGCACCGGCCAACCATGAAGAGTTGCGTATGGTCCCAATCTGGGAAGAGGTTTTAGACGCACGGCCGATAGGAGTCACCCACAATTTCTTCGAACTCGGTGGTAACTCATTTTCCGCCGTAGATTTGATGATGCGCATCCGCCAGGCCTTCCAAAGGGAGTTGCCCTTGACCGCGCTATTCCGGGGTCCGACCATCACGCAACTCGCGGAGTTGCTCCGCGAACAGGTAGAATCCCCAGACTGGTCACCGTTGGTGCCCATCCAACCCAAGGGCGAACGGCCGCCTCTCTTTTGTGTGCATCCGGTCGGTGGGAACCTGCTTTGTTATCAGGCGCTAGTGCGCTACCTCGGACCCGACCAGCCATTTTACGGTTTTCAAGCACGTGGCCTAGAAGCGGGAATGGCACCCGTGGAAGGCCTTGAAAACATCGCCGCATCCTATGTGGAGGCCCTGCGGATATTCCAGCCGTACGGGCCCTACGATATCGGGGGGTATTCCTCGGGTGGCGTAATCGCCTATGAAATGGCCCAGCAGTTGAGGGCGCAGAAGGCGGAGGTCCGAAGCCTCATCCTCCTGGACAGCTATATGGTGGACCCCGAGAACCGCATCGATGAAATCGACAAGGCCAATATGCTGGTTTACATCACTCGGTACATGAGCGAGTACTACGGCAAGAAACTCGACCTGGATGTGGAGGACCTTCGCCCACTTGGAGAAGAAGAGCGGATACAACTTGTATTGGCGCTGGCGGAAAAAGAACGATTATTCCCGCGGGGTCAAGGGCCGGAACAGTTCAGGCGTATGTGGAAAGTTTATCTCTCCATTATGGAGGGCATGCATTTCTACAATCCCACGCCTTACCCTGGCCGCATCGTCCTTTTCCACACTCGGGAAGAGGGTTGGGATTGGATGGAAAAGTCGGCTTGGGAGAAATGGGCGGCCAATGGCCTCGAGGCCCATGAAATTCCCGGCACTCATGAAACCCTGGTCGACGAACCCCATGTCAGGGTTTTGGCCGAGCGCCTGAACGCATTTCTGGCGGCACTTCGCAAGGAGAAGGTATGAGGGCACGAAATCAGATCCAGATAGGCCTTTTTGCAGGAAAACGGGACTTTGCCGATTTCTAACTTAACAGGGGGTGGATTGACCGATCTCCCCGGTTTTTCAGGAGGACCAGATGAAACTTGCCACCGCACATTTGGAGAGTTGGTACAGGGACTATTACTTCACCAATGAGATCGATATCAGCGGCAGTGGTGTGCAGGACTTCTCTTTCGCGGAGGTTCGAGAGCTTACGGGTCTCCAGTGGCAAGACCTTGACGCACTCGTCTTTCACGACACCGCCTCTTTGGGCGCTCCCAGTCTGCGGGAGGCCATCGCGCGGCGATGGGGCAACGGAAATCCGGAAAATGCA
>JBGTRP010000916.1:0-3041 GCA_041940685.1 Acanthopleuribacteraceae bacterium | reverse complement strand
GTATACCGCATGGTTGATCACCTGGGTAGTCGCCCACTCCGACTCCCCCTTAGAATGATTGGAGACGCCCAGTTCGTTGCAGATCATTGCGGCATACTCGGGAGACCGGCAAAGCGCCTTCAGATCGGACTCTCTTTCTACCTCGTAGCGGTCTAATCCGAGCGAAAAAGCCCTGTCGAGCTGCGCCAATGCCCGTTGCCGCTGGCCGAGAAGCTCGTGAATCACGGCGAGATTGTAGAGTTCCTGCACCTCGCTGCTTTCCATGTCCTCGGATAAAAGGGAACGGGCATCGTCCAAATTCCCGCGGCGCGAGAGGTACAGTGCCTCGTGAATCCGCCAATTGATGTTTGCGGGGTCGCTTTCTCTTTTGGCCCGCAACAAACGAAGGGCATGCGCATAGGCTTTGGCCGACTCCGCGGCGCCGTCCGCCAGAAATCGGCTCGAGTCTCCCAGGTTCCCCCAATAGATGTAATTTTCCGGCCATCGCCCGACCGCGGCGCGGAAGGCATCCGCGGCTCTCTCGAATTGCCCCTCAAAATAAGCGATGGTGCCGATGTTGGATAATACCGCGCTGGTTGTTTTGAGCTCGAGCGCCTTTTGGTAGTTGTCCAGGGCGAGATTCCTTTTTCCCAGCATATAGTAGACTCCGCCAAGCGTCTGATAATTCAAATATTCACCTGGCGCAATGCGAATGGCCTCCAATAAAACGGCCTCAGCTTCCTCGAACCGACCGAGCCGGAAATAGAGGATGGCGAGGTTGTAACGAGGGCGCCAGGCGGTTTGACGCAGGCTGATGGCGCGCTGATAGGCGTTTTCGGCCCGGTCCCATTGTTTGCGGTATTGATGGAGAATACCCAACTCCACCAAAGCATTCGTCGCGAGCGGGTTCAACCGCGCGGCCTCTTCCAACTGATCGGATGCGGTCTCGAGCGCGCCCTTTTCCTTGGAGACCAATCCGGCGGCCAGCCAGGCCTCGGCGAGTTGGTCGTTTAGGGCCAGCGCTTTTTCCGCATGCCGGCTCGCCGTTTCCAAATCCTCGGGTTGGGCGTGCAATTGATAACGGAACACCAGCGCCTGGGCCAGCAGGGCGTGTGCGGCGGGGGAGTGGGGATCGACGGTAACGGCTTTTTCGAAGGCGTCGATCGCCTGTTCCCGGTGGGCGGGTGTCTGTCTGGCGGAAAAGTGACCCTTACCGCGCAGAATGTATTCGTATGCTCTACCCTCCTTGGAAACGACTTCCATCGGGAGATCGGGATCGGTCATGCGTAGCGCGGCTTCCGCGATGCGGTTTTGCAGGTCCGCCAGGTTGTCCGTGCTGCCGTCGACCCGTTTGGAGATGAGAATGGCATTGCTTCTCACATCCACCAAATGAAGCATCACGCGGAATTCACCGGGCAGGCGTTGGATGCTGCCCTCCAGGGCGAGCGCCACGCCAAGCGTCTCCTTGGCCGCGCCCGCGCTGGTGATATCCAGATCGCGAACCAGGCTCGTCGGCACCACGCTCAGGCTTTGATCGCTTTCTTCCAGCCGGCTCAACTGTCCGGTTAGTGTTTCCAGGATCCCGTCGCGCAGGGCCGCGTCTCCTTCCTCCGCACCGATCATTCGAAGCGGAAGCACCGCGAGTCCGCGCTTGTGGGACGCTGCACTCTCGGGACCGGCCGTGGGAAAGTCCGAAGGAGGAACACTTTTAAATGGTCCGTAGCGCCAAACCAGGAAGGTGGCCGCAAGGATAGCGAACGCGAGCGCCAGTCGGCGTTTGGCTCCTTTGAATGGTTCCGAGGGAGGGGGCGCGGCGCTCAACATGCCCGCTTGTGATGCGCTTCTGCCTTGCAAACCCTCCAGTTCGTTCCTGGCGGCGGCCGCGCTTTGCATGCGCTTTTCGGGGTCCTTGACCAGCAGAAGCTTCAGCAACTCTTGCAGGGGTTTCCCCAAGATAGGATCATCGATGGCCAGTGGTTCGGGGCCGCGGTGGAGGATGGCATGGGCTACATTTTCGGGTGGTCTGGGCTGAAAGGGGTGACGCCCCCCGGCCAGTTCGTAAAGCAGAACGCCGAGGCTGAATAGGTCCGAACGGGCGTCCACGGGTTTTCCCAGGATTTGCTCGGGCGACATATAGGCGGGGGTTCCTACCCTCGCAACGCCCTTGGTTGGGGCGTGGCGCCATCTCGCCGCGAGTCCGAAATCGAGCACCTTCGCTTTGCCATCCGAACCGAGCATGATGTTTCCCGGTTTGATGTCCCGGTGGACGATTCCCGCGCCATGGGCGGCTTCTAGTGCGGATGCGATTTGGATGCCCAAGGCCACGACCCGATCCGGGGCGAGGCGCCCCAGCTTCAATAGATCCGCGAGCGTTTCTCCCTCGATCAGCTCCATCACCAAATAGCCGTTTGCCCCGGCCACGAGCAAATCGTAAACCGTGACGATGCATGGATGGTTTAATGCCGAAGCCGCTCTCGCCTCACTCAGGGACTGGTCGCCTTCCACCGGCAGGATTTTGACCGCCACCTCTCGGGCGAGAAGCTGATCGTAGGCCTTGTAGACCAAGCCCATCCCACCCTTGCCGAGCAGACTCACGACCTCGAAGCGGCCATTGATGTTTTCAAGGGTAGGCTGCTCGCCGCGGTTTCGCGCCCTATTCGCGCGCGCCGAGCTGAATTGCGGCAACTCATGGCCGCAAGTACGGCAAGACACATTGAATTCCGGGTTTTCCGAACCGCAGTTCGGACAATAAAAGCATGAGTTCGTCATATCTTTGGGAACCCCGTAAAGGGCGTTTAAAAATGAAAATCGTTTGAACCTGCACTATTTTATCCCGTGAGGATCATAAACGCCGAACAACCTGAGGCGCGAGGCGATGGGATTGCCGATTAATCATCCATGATCTCGTGAAGATTGTTTGATCTCGTTGGGATAATCCTGGCCTTTTCCCGAGGGTTTACCGCCGAACTCCTTCCGGATCGCCCCAGTGTAAGGACCGGACGTGCCCGGAAAGCCATCGCGGGTGGTCTCGATAAAAAAAATGTGTATGCTGTTTGCAGTAA
>JBGTRP010000915.1:0-3046 GCA_041940685.1 Acanthopleuribacteraceae bacterium | reverse complement strand
GTGACGAGAGCCTTCTGGGTTGTATCGATTATTGTCAAACCGTGATGGGCTCCCGCCTGCTCAAGGAATGGATCCTTCAACCCTTGATCGATGTTCCCAGAATCACGGAACGCCAGACCTTTGTGACCAGCTACCTGAGCGCCACCATTCCGCGCGCGGAGATCCGCAAGATCCTCGCGGAGATTCCCGACCTGGACCGCCAGGTCAGCAAGCTCGCCATGAGCAACATCAACCCCAGAGAAATGTTGGGCATCGCCCAGGCGCTGGCCAAAATCCCCGCGATCGTGGAGCTCCTGGACGAGGTGGTGCCCGATCGCTACGGCGTCGAGGACCGGATCTTCACCCGACTTTGGGAGATGTATGAGCACATCGGGAAAACCCTGGTGGACGAGCCGCCCGCGCACACCCGCGACGGCGGCTACATCCGTGAAGGCATTGATGCCGAATTGGACGAGTTGCGCGCGCTGCGCAAGGACTCTCGCACCACACTCACAAAAATCGAGGCGCGCGAGCGGGAACGTACCGGCATCGCCAAGCTCAAGGTCCGTTACAACAAGGTATTCGGCTATTACATCGAGGTGGGCAAGGTTCACGCGGACAGGGTTCCCGAACAATACATCCGCAAACAGACCCTGGTCAACAGCGAGCGTTACATCACCGAGGAACTCAAAGAGTACGAGAGCAAGATCCTGGGCGCTGAAGAGAAAATCCTGGTTATCGAACAGCGGATCTACGCCGAGCTGATTGCCGCCTGCCGGAGCGATATCGGCGCTTTGCGGATCTGGTCACGGACCATCGCGCGGGTGGATGTCCACGCGGGTTTGGCCGAATTGGCGGTCTTCCGCAACTACTGTTTGCCGGTAGTCCACGACGGCGAGGAGATCGCCATCGTGGAGGGCCGCCATCCCGTGGTGGAATCGCTGCTGGAGGAGCCGTTCATCCCCAACGACGCCTTCCTCAACCGCGACCATGACCGGGTGCTCATCATCACCGGCCCCAACATGGGCGGCAAAAGCACCTATCTGCGGCAAACCGCGCTCATCTGTCTGTTGGCGCAAATCGGTTCCTACGTGCCCGCATCCAAGGCTGAATTGGGCCTTGTCGACCGTATTTTCACGCGCGTGGGCGCCAGCGATCACCTGGCCCGAGGCCAGTCCACCTTTATGGTGGAAATGACAGAAACGGCCAACATCCTCAACCACGCCACCGCCAAGAGCCTGATTATTCTCGATGAAATCGGGCGCGGCACCTCCACCTTCGACGGGCTCTCCATCGCCTGGGCGACGGCCGAATACATCCATGAAAAATCACGCATCGGCGCCAAGACCCTGTTCGCCACCCATTACCACGAAATGACCGACCTGGAGAAGTTGTGCGAGGGCGTCACCAACCTCCACATCACCGTGCGCGAATGGAATCAGAAGATCGTCTTCCTGCGGCGCATCGAAAAGGGGGCGGCGGATCAGAGCTACGGCATCCACGTGGCGCAACTGGCCGGCCTGCCGGGCGAGCTCATCCGCCGGGCGCGCGAAATCCTGCGCAACCTGGAGAAAAACGAGCTCGACACCACGGGCGCGCCCCGCCTCGCCAAGAGCGACCAAAAAACGGGACCCGAGCCCCCACGCGAAATTCAAATGAGCCTGTTCGCGGCCGAGCCTTCGCCCATTCTTGAGGAGCTGCGGGATTTGGAGTTGGATGATCTCAGCGCGCGGGATGCGCTTCAACTCCTTTACCGATGGCGGGAAAGCCTGGAATAGACCGCTTCTCCGAGTCTTTTTTGCGTCGGCGAGGGGCATCAAAAAAAGCGTTTCCTTTTCATTCGGTTTCGGATAGTATAGACAACCTTGTGGCGATGTAGCTCAGGTGGTTAGAGCACACGGCTCATATCCGTGGTGTCCGGGGTTCGACTCCCTGCATCGCCACCATATCTCTCGCCGGGCGCATGAGGCGGCCCTTCCTTCCCGTTGCTTGCGATTATTTTCGGGATAAGCGCCTTCCGACAATCACCGCCCAGTGAATCCCTCCCGCCAAATTCCGGCCGCATCTTCCCCTTCGCGTGGATTCGTCCATTCGAGGTCGAAACTTCCCTTTTCAAGACTCCCGCTCCTTCTGAATACGGCTTGATTTTGGCGGGTAAATATGAGAGGTTTACGGGCCGGCTCCGTTGGGCCTTGATTTGTGCGGCCTTTCACGGGTGTTGGTTTTTTCCGGCTTCGCGCCGTCGCCCTCCGCCCCTATCGCGATTGTTTCGCCAACAGGAAGCCGCGAATCGCGGTTCATCATCTCTTGAAATCAGCTCCATGAATACCGGGAGCGGTGCGCGCCACAAAACTTTAATAAAGCGAGCGTCTGCCAGTTCGAAAAGGCTCAAAAACCGAAAAGCTGGCCGTTTGAATTCGTTGAAGGAGACATGTATGTTCGATGGAAACAAAGTCGTCAGGCTCAGCGTCCCCGGTTGGGAGGGCGTGTTCCGCGCCGAACTGGAATCCGGCGTCACCGCCATTGTCGCGGTTCACGACACCACACGCGGCCGGGCGTTGGGCGGTTGCCGCATGGCCCGTTACGGAAACGAGGCCGAAGCCTTGACCGATGTGCTGCGCCTGAGCCGGGGCATGACCTTCAAAAACGCCATTGCCGACCTTCCTCTGGGCGGGGGCAAGTCGGTGATTATTTGCGACCCGAAAATCAGCGGCGGGGCGCGCCAGCGGGTCTTGGAAGAGTTCGGCAAGTTTATCGCCTGGGTGAACAGCGACCGCGACGCCTACGCCACGGCCGAGGATATGAACACCACGCTGGAAGACATGCGGATTGTGCAGAAATTCACCGACCACATTTTCGGGGCCACCATCGACCCCTCGCCCTACACGGCCTGGGGCGTGTTTTACGCGATCGATTTCACGGTCGACTATTTCGCCATGGACCTGTTCGAGGGAGAACGGGGCCTGCGCAACAAAAAAGTGCTGATTCAGGGTCTTGGCAAGGTGGGCTGGGATCTGCTGGAGCCCCTGCACAAGGCTGGCGCCCGCCTTTACGTTTCCGATATCAA
>JBGTRP010000914.1:0-3050 GCA_041940685.1 Acanthopleuribacteraceae bacterium | reverse complement strand
TTCTGGGACAGGGTGTGACTGCCGATTTCCCTTTGGGTGATCTGGCAGAGTTGGGGTTCAAACACCAACTCCACCGGATGCTCCATGGTAATGATATGGTCGCGCCGCTCGGAGTTGATCAACTCGATGAGGGTCACCAAGGTGGAAGACTTGCCGCTGCCAAGAGGACCCGTAACCAGCACAAGACCCTGAGCCCATTTGGTGAGCTCGGCACAAGCCTGCGAAAGGCCGGATTCCTCAAAAGATCGGGGCGCCGCGGGTATGACGCGAGCCGTGAGGTCCCAGCCGAAACGCTGCTCCATCAGAGTCACGCGGAAGCGGCCGCCGCCCTCGATGCTGTAAGCGGTTTCCAAGTCGCCGCTTGCCTTGAAATCGCTGAGTTGCCTTGTTGTCAAAGCCTCTTCCAAAATTCGTTGAATATCGGCCTGAAGGAGCGGTTCGCGGGAGAGCGGTTTCAGGTCGCCAAAACGGCGCATGAGTATGGGGCAACCCGGCGAGAGATGAACATCGGAAGCCTGGACCTTGCGCGCGTATAGCAAAATATCGTCCAGGCTCTCGCATTCATCCGGAGATGCGGGTAGCGGCCGCCGCAACTTTCCCTTCCCCGACAACCCCTTGAATTTTTCCGGAAGCGTTTCCTCGGCCTCTTTGCTGGGAGGTTTTTTGAGGAACTTGGGGATCCTCTTGTGGGCGACCGCAGCATCCCCCAACCCGAGTCCAGAAGTCATTGCTCCTTCTACAACCGCCTCGGTTTTACTTTCTTGGTCGCCTTCCTCAGCCATTTTCACGGTTTCCCTTGAAGGAATCTCGACGGTTTCAACCGAGGCCGCGCGCGGTTGGGAAGCGGCGGCGTTACCGAGGATTTCAGCCACCTTTTCCTTGTAGTTGGGGCTGGACCGCAATTTGCGAATGTATTGGTTGAGCTGGGAGAGGCGTTCGCGGCTGAGCGCTCCGCTGGAAACCAAAAGCCGGCCGAGATCGTTATCCGGGGCGAGCGCGGACCAACAGCTCTGAACTTGTTCCTTGGTGGCCTGCCCATGCTTGAGAATCAGGCGGGCAACCAACTGGTTATACAGGCGTTTATCCATCTTCCAACTGCCGGCCTGGTGGGTCTTGGCCTCATGTTCCAAGCGTTTCGGAAATCAGTAACACCTTAATAGGCGCCAAGGTCATTTGTCAACCAAAGGTTCCGCGAAGAGATCCAGCGCGCATCCCTAGCGAAACCGGGATGGGAGGCCTCAATGTCTGACCCTCCCCGCTGCCGCAAAAGACCAACATTGCTACCCATTGCCGCTTACCGGCAAAGGCGTTTCCAAAAGCTCAGCGCGAGCGAGGCTACCTCATCCGCGCAACCCCAGGAAAGGGTCAGGCCCGCCCCACCATGACCGTAATTGTGGATGGTCGCGCCCCGGCCCGTGGAAAGGGGGCAGCACTCCAGCCGGATCCGTTCGCGGCCCGGCCGCAATCCCACCTTGACCTCGAGCAGCCGAGCTCCCGCCAACTCCGGCGCCAGAGACTTGCATTCGGCCAAGATGCGCTCAGTGGCCTGGGGGTCGGGTTTCAGGCTCGCGTCCCCGCTCAACGCGGTGCCTCCCAGGATGCAATCGGACCTACGCGGTAATATATAGATGGGAAGTTGTTCATTTGAGTCATCGGCCATGTAAGGAGTCCCGCTCGGAGCGGTAACCCGCAGGACCTGGCCCTTGATGGGAAAGAGAGATGGGTCGCCCGCGAGTTGGGCCGCGCCCAGACCCGTACAGTTTACGACCAGGGGATACCGCGTGTGCAAGCCATCGAGATCCGCGATTTCGCGGCGCTCGACCTCACCGCCCAACAACCGGAAGCGCCGCATTAAATAGGGCATGTAACGCGGGGTCTCCATAAAGGGCACCTTCAGCCTGTAGCCATCTCGACGGCCCACGGGAAGATCCGCGCCGGAAAGCCGTTCAAAAGCGTAGCGATCGTCTTTCCACCAGGGATCGGGCGCCGGCTGATCGAAAACCTGGTGCAGGGTAACCAGGGAAACCCCGGTTTCGGGGTTTCTCGCCAGCGCGCACAGGGCATCGAAAGTCTGGCATGCCCAGACGGAAACCTTTTTCTTGGGCGCGGCCAGATAGGGATACCAAATGGCCGCGGCCACATCCGATGTGGTGTGGGGCGGGAAGTCCCGCGCCATTACGCGTACGGGAAAACCGGCCTCTAGCAGGCGAATCCCCGAGGACAACCCCGAGACGCCACACCCGATCACCGCCACTTTGGGCTTTACGCTCTGCCGGCCGGCCATACTCGACAACCACCTTTCAAATTACCCGCGGTTCCCGCCCGGTCATGAGGCGGCGCCACGGGCCCGTGGTTATATTTTAATTCAGACCTGACAAGGCAGGGTAAGTATTGCTAGAGCCTATAGTAATTAGGAAGCAGGGTCCATCGCCGGCATTTGGTTAAGCCTTGTCCGAAATCAAGCGGGACCGTTCTTCAGCGGAACGCGAGTCAAGACGCGCTGCCGCATCCCGCTAGCCTCATTGGCGGTCAAATTTTTACTCTTGTGTGTTGTTTTGGGAACGCCAATGCGGCAGTTGGACACAACAAGAAACAAGCCAGGGCAGAGCAAACCCAACTTGCTGCATGGAGCTTGCAGCTAGTTGCAGCGGGATGCCGGCAAGTCCTTTTCGGTTCACCTTGATCGGCTGGGCTAGGCGCCCCCGACGCATCCCGCTAGGGAAGATAGGTTTCGAATCGCCGATCTTCTCTCAAGGGCGCCAATAGTGGCTCCCCTGTCAATTGACCGGGCGCGGGTTTGCCGTATTTCACGTAATCGGCCAGCGCCTCGAACGCCTTATCGTGGTCGCCGGTCTGGGCGTATGCCTTGGCCAGGTTGAAAAAGGCGTAGGGCACCCTGGGAATGATCAGCGAGGCGACCTCGTTGAGGAAAATGACCTTTTGCCAATTCTGCTCGCGGAAGCCGTAAACCGACTTTTCGAAACAGACACGCGCCAAAAAATCGAAGATGCGGTAAATTGCCAATTGCTCCTGCGGGTTATCCGTCTTAT
>JBGTRP010000913.1:0-3052 GCA_041940685.1 Acanthopleuribacteraceae bacterium | reverse complement strand
TGTCGCGGGCTGTTGCCCTTCCAATGGAGCAATGGTCAGGCCGGGCGTCGTCAGGGCGCCCATGGGCGCGTTTTGGAGGATGAGCATGACCTGGAACAGCGGGCTATGGTCCAGGTTTCGTTCCGGCTGCAGGGCCTCCACCACCCGCTCGAAGGGGATGTCCTGGTGGGCATAGGCACTCAGGGCGGCTTGACGGACCTGGGCCAGGAATTCGGCAAATTCCGGGTCCCCCGCCAAATCGTTGCTCAGGACCAGGGTATTGATGAAAAAGCCCAGCAGACCCTCGACCTCTTTTCGCCTTCGATTGGCCACGGGCGCGCCAATGGCGATCTTTTGTTGGCCGCTGTAGCGCGAGAGCATCGCCGCGAAGATCGCCTCCAGGCACATGAACAGCGTGGCGCCGTTTTCTCGGGAGGTTTCGTGCATGGCCCTTACCAAGCTCGGAGCGAGCGACACGGCTTCCCGCCCGCCGCGGAAAGAGGGAACCCGGGGCCGGGGTCGATCGGCCGGCAACGTGATCAAGGGCGGGTTTCCGGCCAGTTGCTTTTCCCAATAGGCCAGTTGCGCCTCCAGAAGCGCGCCATAGGCGGCCGACCGTTGCCAAACCGCGAAGTCCGCGTACTGAACGGGAAGCTCGGGCAGGGCCGGTGGCCGCTCTTGAAGCGAGGCGCGGTACAGCTCCGCCCACTCGCGGACCAACACGCCGAAGGACCAGGCGTCCGAGATGATGTGGTGGAAGGTAAGGAAAACCAGATGGCCGTCGCTTCCCAGCCGCGGCAGATGAACGCGGAAAAGAGGACCGCGAGCCAAGTTGAAGGGGCGCTTCGCTTCCCGTTCCGCCAGGCGCCTGGTTTCCCGCTCCCGCTGTTCCCTGGAAATCCGCTGGAGATCGATGACCGGGATGGGGACCGCCTGGAAGACTTCGATTCTTTGATAGGGTTCGTCTCCATCGGCGGCAAAACTCGTGCGCAGGGTTTCATGCCGGTCCGCCAGTTGGGAGAGGCCGATTTCCAGAGCGGCCGCGTCGAGCAAGCCCGTCAATCGCAGGGCGGAGGGCAGGTTGTAGAAAGGCGTGGCGCCTTCCAACTGGTCCAGGAACCACAGGCGTTGTTGGGCGAAGGATAGGGGAAGCCTTTCCACTCGGGAAACCGCCTGGATGGGAGGCAGGGCTGTTGCGCGGGCCTCGTGCCCGGCTTCCTCGATCCATTTCGCCAACTCAGCCACGGTCGGCGCCTCAAAGAGAATGCGCAGCGGCAATTCCAGCGAGAACGCCTCCCGAACCCGGGCGAGGACCTGGGTGGCGAGCAGCGAATGCCCGCCCAAATCGAAGAAATTGTGGTGAATGCCCAATTCTTCCCGGCCAAGCACCTCGCTCCAAATCCCGGCCAGGGTTCGCTCCACGGCCGTACCGGGCGCGGCGAAAGCCGGTCCCGAACGAAGCTGGTGATCCGGCGCGGGAAGCGCCTTGCGGTCGACTTTCGCATTCGGCGTTAAGGGAAAAGCATCCAGAAACACGTAGCTCGCCGGCCACATGTAATGGGGTAGTTTGTCCTTGAGAAAGCCTCGCAACACACTCTCATCCGTTTGAGATTCCGGTTTTTCGGCAGGGCGGACATAAGCGACCAGACGCTGATCGCCCGGGCGATCTTCCCGAATCGTCACCACGGCCTCCAACACCGCGGGATGCCGGTTCAACAGACTCTCGATTTCTCCCGGCTCGATACGGAACCCGCGCAATTTGACCTGGTGATCCAGCCGGCCGAGAAAGGCGATCACGGGATTCGCCGGGTCGCCAGCCGGCGCCAAACGCGCTAGATCGCCGGTCTTGTACAAACGGGAGCCCGTTGCGACCCCTTTTCTTAGGAAATGGGGAATGAATTTCTCCGCGGTCATCGCCCGCTGGTTGAGGTAACCGAGGGCAAGGCCGGCCCCGCCGATGTGCAGCTCACCGGCAACGCCCGGGGGCACGGGGTTCAGACGCCGATCCAGAATGTAGAGTTGCGTGTTGGCGATGGGCCGGCCAATGGGTAGGGCTTGCTCCGGAAATTCCGAGCAGCGGGTTACCGCGGTGGCCGCGGACCAAATGGTGGTTTCCGTCGGGCCGTAGAGGTTCCACAAGCCGCGGCCCCGGTCGCAAAGAATTTCCGCGAGGTCGCGGGGCAGGGCTTCTCCTCCGCACAGGATCTTCAAACGCGGATCGCCCCGCCATCCCGCCTCCAGCAACATCCTCCAGGTTGCCGGGGTTGCCTGCATGGCCGTTGCGCCGTGACGGGCGAGGCAGTCGAACACGTCGTCGTGCAACCAGGTGCGGTCCCGCACCTCGACCGCCGCCATGTCCATGTCGGCCATGGAAGCGGAACTTCGTGACGGTGTCCTCGCCAAGCTCGACGAAATTGCCGACGGTTTCGGCCGTTACCGCAAGCTGCAGGACAAGCTCGTCAACCGTCGCCTCGAAGGCAAGGACCTGACGCCGAAGGCTCAGGAAGAGTATGACTCGCTGTCAAACTCGATCGTCGAAAACCTGAAGACGATCCACATCAACAACGCCCGTATCGAGGCGCTGGTGGAACAGCTCTACGCCATCAACAAGAAACTGATGGGCTTGGAAGGCAAGCTGATGCGTCTGGCTGACGCTCATGGCGTGCCGCGCAAGGAATTCCTCGAGAACTATTTCGGCCGCGAGCTGGAGCCGGACTGGACCGACAAGGTCAAGGACATCAAGATGCATCCGACCAACTACCATCAATGGTCAAAGGTCTGGATGGATACCTAATCGGTATAGAGGGCTTGGGCCGCCGGATGGACTCGTCATTCGGCGGCCTGGCATTCTGCCTGCAGGGGGGCAGAAGGTTCAACCAGCGTAATAATACGTATAACAATACAATTATAACCAACGGGGGGAGGGCAGTCCGTGCTGGTTTTGATAGCTAAGCGCATCGGCATCATGATTTTAACCATGGTGGTGGTGTCGATCCTGCTGTTCCTCGTACTCGAACTCTCACCGGGCAATGTCGCGACCAAGGTCCTCGGCCAGTTCGCGTCCGAGGAACAG
>JBGTRP010000912.1:0-3054 GCA_041940685.1 Acanthopleuribacteraceae bacterium | reverse complement strand
TAATTTCGCTTTTCGAATTAAACAACATTAGAAAATGTCCAATTACACCAATTATCAATATAGTGATCTCAAAAAGTTCTCATTTGAAATATTTAAAGCCATCGTATGCTCTAATGAAGATGCCGAAATTGCTTTTTCGGGCGACCGTACCGGTAATGCGCTCGCCCGGATGGAAGCCGTGATTTTCCCAGGGATCGGGCAATAGGGCTTTCGTGGACAGGGAAATGCGTTGCTTGCCATTGGCGCCGACGCTGAGATCGAGGATCTTGACCTCCACCTCCTGTCCCGGGCTCAGCACATCCTCCACCCGCTCCACGTTGGTGTGGGAGATTTGGCTCACATGAAGCAAACCTTGAATTCCGCCCAGGTCCACGAATGCGCCGTAGGGCTGCAGGTCCCGCACCGTGCCGGTCATGACCGCGCCCACGGCCAACATGCGCCGGGTCTCTTCCAATTGTTCCTGTTTCTTTTCTTCCTGCAGGGCCCTGCGCGAGAGGACCACATTGCTGGATTGCGCCTCGAGCCGAATGATTTTGAAGTTGAAGGTCTGGCCCACCATTTGGCGCGGGTCGGAAACCGGGCGGTCATTGATTTGAGAGTGGGGACAAAAACATTTGACCCCCGCGATATTGACATCGTAGCCGCCGGAAATTACGGCGGTTACCTTGCCTTCTACGCTCTGGTCCTTCTCATAGGCGTCTTCCAGCGCCGAAAAGTCGCCATAGCCAAGAATCGGGTCCAAGGCCACGCGCACCTGGCCCGAGGGGTTGGCAATGTAAACATCCAAAGAATCGCCCTCTTTCAATTCGGAGATGCGTGGGTCTTCTCCTTCCACGGGCAGCACCGCCTCGGTGCGCATGCCGATGTCGATATAGACTCTCGCCTTGGAGACGGCGACCACGGTGCCCGCAATCTTTTTTCCGGTCTGCACCTTGGTAAGGGTACCGCGTTCGGATTGCTCCAAAAGCTCTTCAAAGGATGGTTGTGTCGATTGTTCTTCCATAAAAAAAGCAGCTCCCGTTCAGAATACCTGGAAATTCTAACCTTTCTTCGGCGAAACTAGAATAAAAATCACGCGCGAGGGGGTGTGGGTCTCATTCGCACCTGTATACGAGAAGTGCGCCGTCTGGGATTCAAACATGAAAAATTTGTGGGATCCGGGCCGAAGCGGCGAACAAACATCCATGCGAGGCGAGGCCGGATTTGTGGGTGTGAGTAGGTGATTTTGGCTTATCCAAGCCTCGGTTAAGTGTTATATTTGAGGGACTCCAACGAACCGGCGAACGCCGCGATCCTGCCGTGGTTTTTTGTAAAGGTTGGCAATCCTCATGGCTTTTCCCTATACCTACATCGCCTTTGAAGGTCCGATCGGGGCGGAAACGAGAGATTTGGCGCGCATGGTCGCCAAGGCGCTGGATGCCGAGTTGACCGAGGATCTGACGGAAAATCCCTTTCTGGAAGACTTTTACAAACAAAAAAACGGCGCGGCCTTTCAGGCGCAGCTTTTTTTCCTGCTGAACCGCCACCAGATTTTGGAGAAGCTGAAACAGGGAAATCTGTTTCAGCAAATCAAGATCTCTAACTTTATCATCGAAAAGGACCGCATCTACGCTTATCAAATCCTCAGCGACAGCGAACTCAGCATTTACGAAAAGCTCTATCCCATGTTGACCGCGGACCGGGTTCAGCCCGACCTGGTTGTTTATTTGCAGATGTCGCCGGAAAAAATCATGGAAAACCTCAAGAAACGCAAAGAGGTCAAACACCTGAAAATCTCCCCCGATTACGTGGAAAATATCGTGGAGGGCTACAACCGTTTCTTTTTTCATTACGAGGACTCGCCCCTCATCATCCTCAACGCCAACGACGTGCATTTCGAGAAGGATCGCCACGCGTTCAACGACCTGCTTTCCTATTTCAAGAAAAGCCTGCATGGGGTTACCTACATCTCGCCCCCAACCCGCTAAGGCCCGCGCGGAAACGCGATACGCCTCCAAAAAATGAGACGTTTTCTGCCTTTTTTACACTCTTCTTTAGTGAGAGGCGCGTGTGAAAGTTAACGGGAGGCCAAGGGGCGACCGCGAACGGCCGGTCCTGTAAGGCTTGAAGGTGGTCTTCGGTCTCCTGAGTCCCTTAGCTTGGCGTTCCCAAACGCGATGAACCAGTGAGGATTCGAGCTATATGGCAAATCTGGAGGCATTCTTGACGCGATGGAGATGGCTTTTTTCGGTCCTGGCCGCATTGATGGCGGGAGTGGCTTTGTTTTGGGTGACGCGCGGTCAGGATCGCGCGGGAATCGAGCCTTCTTCTCATGCGACGCCCAAACAGGAAATGGAGGCTTCCCCATCGAGTCCGACCTCAGAGGCAGTGGTGGGACATGCCGAGGCCTCTGGCAATCGGCCTGAGCAGTCCACGGCGCCCAATGAACCCGAATCCCAATCCGGGGTTTCGGTCAGCGGCTGGGTGCTCGATTTTCAAAGCCGGGAGCCCGTGGCCGATGCCCATGTGGAATTGGTGAAGCGCCTGAGAAACCAAACCGTGGAGCGCCTGACCACCCGTTGCGATAGACAAGGCTATTTTGAGTTCTCAGGCGATTGGGAGGGCCCCTACCGGTTGTTCGCCAAAAAGGGCAAGCGTCTCTCCTTTGACAGGCAGATCGAGGTTCCCATCCTGGAGTTGGGTGGCGACATTCTATCTCATGGACCCTTCACGCTTTTGTTGCGGGAGAGCCGCCAATTGCGGGTTCAGGTGGTTTCTGCCGTGGACGATGCGCCGATTGCCGGAGCCAAGATCCAACTGGTCTGGGGTACTCGGGAGGAATACATCAGCGACGAAAAGGGCGAGGCGCTGCTGTTGTTGTCGCCGGAGATTTGGGGGTTGAGGGTCGAGGCCGCGGGTTTTGTCCATTTCGAGAAATCCCTGGATCTGAGCGGGAAACGCGATCTCTACCGCATCGCGCTCCAACCCGCGGGCCAAATTTTTGGGAAGGTGACCGATACGCGGGGCAACGCCCTGGAAGAGGTGCGGGTGAGCGTCCACTTCAGGCGCTTGAGA
>JBGTRP010000911.1:0-3055 GCA_041940685.1 Acanthopleuribacteraceae bacterium | reverse complement strand
CCCTTCGCCGGGACGCTGGCGCTCTGGATCCACACCACAGGGATCCTGGCCAAGCTGTTCTCCGAGGCGGTGGAGGCGATCGACCCGCGCCCGGTCGAGGGGATTCGGTCCACCGGCGCCACCCGAACCCAGGAAGTGGTGTTCGGCGTGATCCCCCAGGTGATGCCGCTGTGGATCTCCTTCACCCTCTACCGCTTCGAATCAAACCTGCGCTCGGCCACCGTGCTCGGCATCGACCCGGGCACGCGGCACGTTCTCGCCGAAGAACACCACGTCCGGCTTCAAACGACCGCCGCAGCGGGCGCATTCCGGAACGCGGAATGCTTTGTAGTCCACGCCGATCAGGCGAGCGTCGCCGTCCGGGGCATTCTCCGCGTCCAACTCGCGGAATTCGGGGTTGTGCCGCCACAACTCCTCCTGAAACGCGGCTCTAGAGGAGATGAGGCCGCAATCAAGACAGACAACGCCGTCCAAACGGCCGTGCAGGTCGATGACGCTCAGGCTGCCCGCCCGCTGGTGAAGGCCATCCACATTCTGGGTAATCAACCCTTGCAAAAAGCCCTCTCGCTCCAGCTCGGCAAGGGCAATATGGGCGGCATTGGGCCGGGCTTGGATCACCCTGCGCCAGCCGGTCATGGCCCGCGCCCAATAACGTTGGCGCACCGCTTCCGAGCCTGAGAAGTCGCGGAAGTAAACCGGAGGCGGATGCTGCCAGCGACCGCCGTGATCGCGATAGGCGGGAATGCCGGAGGCCGTGCTGCAGCCGGCGCCGGTCAGCACCAGCAGGGGCTGGTTTGACTCCAGAAATCGCGTCAGTATTTCAATATTCCGGCCGGGATCGGTCCCTGCATCCATAATCGTTCTGCCTTTCCAGCACTACTTTATACCCAATTCCAGTCGAGAAGGAAGTTTCCGGTTTCAGGAGCCATGCCAAGCGCGGGCGCGCGGTCTTCCCGTCTCCATAACCCGAGCGGTAGAAATCCGCTCCACACCGGCGCTCCCGGGAGAAAAGCGCCAAATGCAGGCGATAAGGGTCCTTTTCTCGCCCAGACACCTGGTGACATTTGTCATGAGAAACCCTTGACGGCTGGTACTTACCCTCCCATTTCTTGGGAACTAGATTGATGGTTGAAACCTGGGGATTTCCCACTATAGGAGAAAGCCATGACCGTCGTTCCCAATGGTTCATCGCCCGTGGCCGAATTGAGCGGGGCGCATAAAAAGTTCGGTAAGGTGACCGCCTTGGCAGGCGTGGACCTCAGCCTTGGAAAGGGGGAGTTGCTCGCGGTGCTGGGACCCAACGGCGCCGGCAAAACCACCGCCATTCGGATGATGTTGGGGGTGCTGCAACCCGATTCCGGTAACGCCTCCCTGTTCGGGATGGCGCCCGATCAAGCAGCGGCCCGTTCCCGAATCGGCGTGATGTTACAGGTTTCCGGCATTCCGGAGGCCTTGCGGGTCGGCGAACTGGTGCGCCTGTTTCGCGGTTACTATCCCAATCCGCTTTCCCAGGAAGAGTCGCTGAAGCTCGCCGACCTGAAGGATTTGGAGCGGCGCCAATCGGGCGCCCTTTCCGGGGGACAACGCCAGCGGCTGCTGTTTGCACTGGCCGTTTGTGGGCGGCCGGAGCTTCTGTTTCTGGATGAGCCCACGGTGGGTATGGATGTAGGAACGCGGCGCCTGTTCTGGCGGCAGATTCGCCGTCATGTGGAGGTCGGCGGCAGCGTCCTGCTGACCACCCACTACCTGGAAGAGGCCGATGCCCTGGCCGATCGAATTGCCGTTATTGATCAAGGTCGCCTGATTGCCGAGGGAAGTCCGGCCGAGATCAAGGCCAAGGTCCCCAGCCGCCGGGTTCGCTTCCGTTCGGAGCTCACGGAGGAGCGGCTACGCGCGCTGCCGGGTGTCCAAGCCGTGCTGTGGACTCAAGGCAAATACGAGCTCTTGACCCATGATGCGGAAGAGACCGTGCGCGCCCTGCTCCAGACCGACGGCGGCGTCGCGGATCTTGAAGTGACCGGCGCGGGCTTGGAAGAGGCCTTTTTGAGTTTGACCGCCAACCCTAAAAAAGAGGAGGTGCGGGTGTGAGTACGGCATTGGGACAAACGCGAGTCGGCATGCAACCCAAAAACGGGGGCGTCAACCTATCGGTGTACCTGTTGGAGGCCTGGTATGAATTCCTGGCCGTATTGCGGGTTCCGGGGTTTGCATTACCGACCATTGCCTTTCCGCTGATGTTTTACCTTTTCTTCGGCGTGGTATTCGGTTCCGCGCGCGGCAACACCGAAATCAGCGCCTACCTGGTCGCGACCTATGGCACCTTTGGCGTGATCAGCCCCGCGCTGTTCGGCTTCGGCGTTGGCATGGCCATGGATCGAAGCGCGGGCTGGCTGCTTTTGAAACAGGTCTCGCCCATGCCGCCGGGCGCCTATTTCGCCGCCAAGGCGTTCATGAGCGTCCTATTCGCCATGATCATCGCGTCGGCCTTGTTCGCCTTGAGCGCGACGATGGGAAACGTGCGTTTTCGCGCGGGTCAATGGACCGAACTTTTTCTGATCCTGAGTTTTGGCACCCTTCCTTTTTGCGCCATGGGCCTGGCTATCGGCAGTTGGACGCGGGCCAAGGCCGCGGTTGCAATCGTGAACCTCATTTACCTGCCCATGTCCTTTCTCTCCGGTCTTTGGATGCCCATCAGCGCCTTGCCGGATGTTCTGAAGCAACTGGCGTTGCTGATGCCGCCCTACCATCTTTCCCAGCTTGCCCTGCGCGTGATCGACATGGACCAGGGCCATCCCGTGGCGCTGCACCTCGAGGTAGTAGCGGTCCCCGAAGAGCCGGTGGAACGCCTCGGCCTGCTCCCAGGCGCGGTTCGTGTCCGCGTTGCCGGCGAATGCGCAGGGCAAGGTGACCCAGGCGGCATTGGCGGCGTGGTTCATGTAGTAGGAATCCGCTCCGAAGAAGCCGGTGCGCGACATCGCGGAGGCGTAAGTCCATAAGTCCTCTTCGCTGACTACATGGTCGTCACGAGGGACGTCCGGAGCAACATTGTCAGGAC
>JBGTRP010000910.1:0-3055 GCA_041940685.1 Acanthopleuribacteraceae bacterium | reverse complement strand
CGGGAAATTACCAATGTTCGATCCGGGTAGCCGAGAATTTTGGTGCCGCCGTAATGGGGTTCATGGCGCAGGGAAGGCGGTCCGCTGAGCGGAAATGCGCGGGTTTTGAGATAGTCGCCCACACTCCCGTCCAATTGGCCCACCGCGATGAAATCGCCTTGGAAATCAACCTCGGCCATCGCGGCGCGGGCATTGAAACTCGGTCGCTCTTGCATAGGCGCTCCTACATTTTCTCGACCCAGTGATGCAGGTCGGCCAAAATCATGCCGATTCCCTCGGAGTCCTTGTTCAGCAGGCTATCCGTATCCTCCCCGAAACCCATATTGGTTACGGCGTGAATGCGCAACTTTACCTTGTCTTCCAAGCGCGCCAGCATGATGGCGAAAATCTCGCGCACCATGGCGTCTAAAACCTCCCGCGACTGGCAGTGGACATCCTTTTTGGTGAACACCAGGAATAAGGGGAAGACGCGGTTTTCGTAGTTGCCGCGTTCGATGGCCAGCTCGATGCCGCGAATCAGGGGGAGCACTTGCTCGGCCAAGGCTTTTCGGATCTGGTCTCGGCCGAATACAAAGTTTTCCCGCGTATGGCGTCGGACCAGGTCGACAATGGCCACGATGCCGTCGCAGCGTTCCACAACGCCCATGAATTTTTTGGTGAGCGGGTCATCGTGAAAGCGCATGTTCGGCTCGCTGAGGGCGAGCATGGCGTTCTTGAACTCCAAACCGGAAAGGTCGTTGGTGGAGAGGAATAGGTTGGAAGGCGTCATGGCGTCCGGCTCCAAGCCGCTCAGCAGGCTGGGGTCGTGCTGGTAGGGATTCAAACCCGCTTTTTCGCGCGCGAGTTCGTCGGTGACGCGCATGAAATCGGAATAAAAAATTTGTGAGATCAGCAACTCGATATCGCGATTTCCGGTGGTGGCGTCAAGTGGCTTGCGTTCCAGCATGAAGGGTATAACGCGGTTGATGAAATCGGCGCCCTCGCCGATGACTTTCCCCAACCGTTTGTGAGAGACGAAATAGGCGATGCTGAAGATGAAGTAACTCTTGCCCACGGCTTGAATGCCGAAAATGGGTACGCGCTTGTGGTTGGGTGCGAGGCCCAGCCGTATTAGTATGCGCCCCAGCCAGCCGCGGCGTTGTTTAAAGAGGTATTTTTCTTTCATGGGAAAAGTTCCTTCATTGAGGGCCCCAAAAATGCGGCGGGGATTCGTATCCCGCGGCGAATCGCGGGCATTTCAATTGGGCCAGGGCGTGATCAGCGCCAACTCCTCGAATTGTTTTTTATTCTCTTCCGAAAGGCCGCCGGTTCGCGATTCCTCGTAGATGGCGTCGATAGGCAGGAACAGACAGCGGATCTGTTTGTCGGACACCATTCGCGTGGCCATGGGAAAATCTGGATAGATGGGGTCGTCCCCGGCGCGGCGGAAAATGACCGAAACCTCCAGCAGGCTCAATTGATCTTCGGGCACCAGGGCCAGGATGGCCGCCATGCGCGCATCGATTTGATGGACTTGCCCGTAGTCCGCAACCCAAGTGAGGCGGAAGGTGTCCCGCAGCAGGCTCGTAATTTGTCCGTGGAAGGTTTGCTGGGACAGAAAGCCCAGGTTGATGATAGGGGTGCGGCGTGGATTGCGCGACACCTTTTCGACAAGGGTACACATAAATGAGTTGCGGTGCTTGGCGGTATCGGGATGCGGTTTCTCAAGCAACTGCACATAGCAGGGATCGTTCACGCTGGAGAAACCGGACTGGGACTGGTGCTGGGCGTAGAGGTAGGTGAACAGCCAACCGCCGTACCCGTCATCGTCAAAAACCAACCAATTGCGCGGCGGTTCCTTCACCCTGTCACGGAGAAACCCGACCAGGCCCGTGACCAGGCTCAGGGCCGCACAGGCGCCGCCCGCGTAGAACAGCAGGTGTTTGGGCGCCTGGGTCAACTCGCCAAATGCGAGGATTAGTAGGGTCAGCATGGCGGTGCATGCCGTCCAGCAAAGGATCTTCCACGCGCTCCAGGCGAGTGGCGGGGTGCCAACTTTCGCAAAGGCTCGCGTGCCCGCGAGGAAAAACTGACCGTACTTGGGCCCCAGCGAAAGGTTGATGAAACCCATCGGCACATAGTGGCGCTCCAGCTCTTGAAACAGAACCACCCCGGGTCGCGACTGAATCTTGTGTTCGGCTTCCGCGCGTTTCTGATGGGCGATATTGACCAGATTGCGAATACGATCGTTGACCACGCCGATTTTGGCGCGTACCTCCGCCAGGCTGAATCCCTCTACCTCCACGCCTCCACCTCGTTCCTTGACCTTGGTGATCAGTCCGCGAACGGATAGCCGATTGGTCGCGGGGGAGAGGATCGGTTCCTGGTCCACAAAGTGCCGCCAGTGGTAGTCCTTGGACTGGTAGGTGATGAGTCGGCCCTCGCCCGAGCAGCGCGAGCAGGTCTCGCGGCCGTCGCCGCCGCAGGAATAACAGCGGGAACGCTCGTCGCCGCTTCCCACTCTTCCGGAGCCGCCACATCTCGAACAGGTGGTGCGGCCGCCACCGTGGCAATTGCCGCAGGTGGCGAGCGACCGCGTGTTGCCCAGCGGATACACCCGGGAATAGGTGACGAAGCGATTCACCGGCCGGTCCACTTCCAGCGGCAGTTCCCGTTCGGAAAAATAACTGATGCGCCGGTCGTGCGAGGCGGGATCCTCGCGGTTGCGGTACTCGAAGCTTTCGTTTTGGGTGTCGTAGCGCTGGTAAAAGGCGCCTCCCTCGCCGAAATCCCAGATTTTGACCCGGTAGAGGTCTCGGGTGCGGAACCAGAGCTTGTAGGCCCGGGAACGCCGCGCCTTCTGCAACCAGCATGCGAATGAAAGTGTGATGTCGGGCGTCTTGGAGGAACCGGCAGAGGGCTTTTGATTCATGGAGGATGGACCCTGGAGATGTTTTCGCGGAAGTCTGCATGCCGGAAGGCATGCGATTTCCAAGACGGAATTTCAAGAATGTCTGAATTCTACCCAATGGCTCGCCAAATGAAAACCCGCGTTTGGGTCTCTTGTCGGCGGCCG
>JBGTRP010000909.1:0-3058 GCA_041940685.1 Acanthopleuribacteraceae bacterium | reverse complement strand
AGGCTTCAAGCCGATCATGGAGATGTGCCACAGCGAGACAGAGGCTTTGTCGCGTCTGGAATTACCGCCGGGCGCTCAGGATTGGTTCGAGCAGTTCCTGCTGCATCCAACGCTCATGGACGGCGCCCTCCAGTCGGTGATTGCCCTTACCGGGGACACGGTCCGCTCATCCCAAACCCCCTACCTACCCTTCGGCATGGGCGAGGTCGAGGTTCTCAACCCACTTCCCGACCGTTGTTACGCCTATGTTCGTCTCGCCGCCAACCTCAAGGCGGCAAGTTCCCAGATCAAGAAATTCGATATTCAGATCGTGGACGAATCAGGAATGGTGCTGGTCCACATGAAGGATTATTCGTTGCGGGCGGTTCCCCAACACCCCAAGACCGTCCACCTCCCCAATGAATCCACCAAATGCGCCGTGATGTATTACCGCGGCTCCTGGGAGCCCTCCCCGCGCGAGGAGACCCAGGCCATCCTCAACCAGCCCCTGCCCAGCCGGATTTTGATGTTTGCCGACCATGCGGCCTCGCGCGACGTCTTTCTCAAGGTCACTCCCGGAAACCTTGCCCGCCCCCAAGAGGTCGTGTTGGTGCTTCCCGGCGCCGCCTTTCGCCAGTTGGATGAGACCACCTACGAAATTCAGCCCGGCCACCAGGAGGACTATCACAAGCTGCTGGAAACCTTGGCGGCCAAGGCCGCTCTTCCGCAACATCTGCTGCATTTCTGGTCCCAAGGCCGCTTCTCCAGTGATCAGACGGTTCTCCATATGCAGTTGGAGCGCGGGTTTTACAGCCTATTCTATCTGACTCGCGCCTTGGTGAAACAAAAGCTCAGGGAACCCGTGAACCTGATCTACTTTTACGCCACCCAGACCGGCGAGGCCAGCCCCCAGTACGGCGCGGTTAGCGGCTATGCCCATACGGTTCGCCAGGAAAACCCGAAAATCCTGCTACAAACGGCGGTCGTCGTCCATTCCAGCCAGGGACGCTCCAAGACCGACCCGGAAGCCCTTATGAAGATCGCGCAGAGCGAGCTTCGGCAAGGGGCCAAAAACGATATCGAGGTCCGCTACTACAAAGACCGTCGCTATACCAAAACCCTGCAGGAATTCGATCTCGAGCAGATTTCTCAAGATGTGCTCTCCGGAGAAACACCCGCGGAGCCGATCGTCCCCCTGCGAAATAAGGGGACCTTCTTGATCACCGGCGGCGCCGGCGGTTTGGGACTCCTTTTCGCGGAGTATCTGGCGGCGAATCAAAAGGCGAACATCGCCTTGGCCGGCCGCTCAGAACTCACCGAGGAAAAAGAGAAAAAGTTGGAAGAGCTGCGAGCCCTCGGCGCTGACGTCCACTATTTTCAGACAGATATCTCACAACGCAAGGAAGTGCAACTCCTGCTGGAAGCCGTCAAGGCCCGTTT
Source organism: Acanthopleuribacteraceae bacterium (assembly GCA_041940685.1). Taxonomy (GTDB): domain Bacteria; phylum Acidobacteriota; class Holophagae; order Acanthopleuribacterales; family Acanthopleuribacteraceae; genus JBGTRP01. The sequence continues at coordinate 1,639 of JBGTRP010000909.1, read as the reverse complement.
CGGCGGCATTCACGGTATTATCCATGCCGCGGGCGTAATCCGCGACGCCTTTATCCTCAAAAAAACCAAATCCGAAATCGATCAGGTCCTGGCGGCCAAGGTATTTGGAACGATTTATCTCGATGATGTGACCCGCAAGGAACCTCTCGATTTCTTCGTGATGTTTTCTTCGCTTACCTCCATCATCGGCAACCTGGGCCAGGGTGATTATGCCTACGCCAATCGGTTTATGGATGATTTCGCGGCATTGCGCGAAAAGTGGCGCAAAAAGGGCAAGCGCAGGGGTAAATCCCTGGCGATCAATTGGCCCTTCTGGCGCGACGGCGGCATGCGGGTCGACGCCAACGCTGAAAAACAAATTACCGAAACCTTGGGCATTAAGGCGCTTTCCAACGAGATCGGCTTCAACACCTTCCGTTGCGGGCTCGCCCGCAAGGAAACTCAGGTTCTCGTGGTGGTCGGCGAGCGCTCCAAGGTTCAGCACTCGCTTGGATTGATCGACCGCGAGCCCCGCAGGGAGGCGCTCAGCGGGAACTACAGCCGCTTCCTCACCGTTGAAAAGGAAACGCCCACGGCGGACCAGCCGGATCAGCCTCCGCCGCCCGTAACGCAACCCGCCCCGGTCGTAGCGCTCCCCAGGCCCAGTTCCGCTAATGTAAACGAAGAAGCGCTATATCAAAGAGCCGAGCTTTTCCTCAAGCAGGTCCTGTCCAAGGAAACAAAGCTTCCCATCCAAAAAATCATCGCGGAAGAGCCTCTCGAAGAGTACGGCATCGACTCGGTCATGATCTTAACCATGAACAGCGAGTTGGAAAAGGTTTTTGGCGACCTGTCCAAAACCCTGCTATTCGAGTACCAGAGCATATCAGAGCTGGCGCAGTACTTCGCTGAAAACCACCGCGAGAAGTTGATTGAGAAGTTCGGCATCAGTGGCGAAGAGGCCGAAGAACAGACCGTCGAGGTCCAGGAAGAACCCGAAACAGCCGGTTTTGTCCACTCGCAACGCTTCCTCAGCGCCAACATGCCGCCCTCCAGCGAACCCGCCAACCTGCAGGACGAAGACATCGCCATCATCGGCGTGAACGGACGCTTCCCACAGGCCCGCAACCTGGAAGAATTTTGGCAAAACCTGAAAACGGGCAAGGATTGTATCGAAGAAATCCCCCCGGACCGCTGGGACTTCCGCAAGTTCTACCACCCGGATAAGAATAAGACCGGGAAGACCTACAGCAAGTGGGGCGGCTTCATTTCGGACGCGGATCATTTCGATCCACTCTATTTCAATATCTCTCCCCGAGAGGCGGAACTGATGGACCCCCAGGAGAGGGTATTCCTGGAAACCGCCTGTCATGCCGTGGAGGATGCGGGCTACACCCGCTCCGCTCTGGAAAGCTTTCGGGTAGGCGTCTACGTGGGCGTGATGTGGGGCCAGTACCAGATCTTTGGCGCGGAAGAATCGCTGAAAGGCAATGTCATCGCAACGGATTCCTCCTACGCGACCATAGCCAACCGGGTTTCTTACTGGTTCAACCTGCAGGGGCAAGGGCACCGGAACGTCTGGATCCTGCCGGCATCGGCGGTGCTGCTCTTCGGGCTCGTGTTCGTGACCGCGCCCCGCTCGCCGGCGGCCTTCGCGGGC
>JBGTRP010000908.1:0-3059 GCA_041940685.1 Acanthopleuribacteraceae bacterium | reverse complement strand
AGCCATTCTCTTTTTTCAAGGCCCCGCGGGCTGCCGAGAAAACATGGTCGGCAGCCCGCGCCGGTGGGCGCCGCAACCAGGACCTACAAGCCTGGATGGGCTGGGGCGCCGCCCCGCTAGATTTAAGGTTTCAACTCCGCGGGTCTGGGCGACATTTGCGGTATGAGCTCGGTATCGAAATTGTCGTTGATGTATTTAAAAACATGGGGGTAACCCTTGGGAGGATCGGTGGTCACGTAGTAGGTGCCTCCGCTGCCCCCGCCCGGCGAAACCTGACCCGAAGCATGATCGTGCCAGTCGGTTTCCACGGCCCAGGTGCGGACCGTTTTACCCCCGTCGGTTTTGAAATCCTTGTTGCCGACCACCCGCGCCACCACGGTATAGGCCGTTCCCATCTGGGAAAACATCACCGGCAACTTGGCCTTGTAACCCAATTTCAGGGGCAGGGCCGCGATGACCACACCGGTCACATCGCCCTCAAACATGACCTGGTCCATGGGTTTGGCGGGATATTCGGCCCGCGCTTCTCCCTCTTTTTCCCAGGTGCCCGCCAACTTTCCGTCCCGATACTCCAGGTCAAAGGCCTTGACGAAGCCCGGGGGGTATTTGGACAGTTGGGACCGACGGACCGTGGCCAGCGGTTTCAGTGTTTTTTTGTCGAAGACCGACGTGTGTGACAGGTAACTTTTCCCATCGTTGAAGGTCTGCATTTGAATTCTTTCGAAAACGCCTGCGCCATGGGTGTCGGAATCCTTTCCCCTTTCGGTAAAGGTTCCCTGGGTCAGCCACTCGCCGGCCGGGTTTTTGACGCGGATATAATAAACCGATCTGGGGAATTGCAGCTTTTCGGTTTTCAGTGAGGGGTTGCCGGGCCCAATGAGTGGAATGTCGGGGTCCGGTTCGGACGCCAGCAAAAGCATTCCCGAAAACAATAAGATGAAGCAACGGAGCCAAGGTTTCGTTAACATAAGAGGACACCTCCAAGGTGATGGTTTTGGCGAAACACGGGAACATGCCCAACCATACGGCCCCGAAAGCGGGCGATCTTCATTAATCGAGCCTTATTCGTTAGCTCACTTAAATCAAGTGGATTAGGGAAATAGCTCATTTAGAAAAACGGCATCCGGGGTAGGATTTCATGGCCGAACCCAAGGCTACCGGGAAACGATATCGCTTCGGTAGGTTTGAATTGGACACGGTGTCCGGAACCCTCTCACGGGAGGGGAAGCCGGTGCCGCTGCATGAAAAACCGTTGGAAATTCTGTTGATCCTGCTGGAAAACTCGGGCGAGATCGTCTCGCGCCGGAAGATAGTCGCGCGCCTTTGGCCGGATGGCGTCCACGTGGATTTCGACAACAACCTCAATGCCTCCATCCGCAAGCTGCGCGAGGCATTGGGAGACTCGGCCGGCCAGGCCTTATACGTGGAGACATTGCCCCGCAAGGGATATCGCATGGTGGCGCCCATCCGGATCACCGAGCCCACAAACACGGAGGCGGACGTCCAGCCCCCGCACAACCGCTACCTCTGGCCGCTGGGCCTCCTTATTTTGATGCTCTTGGCTTATGCCGTTTTTCGCCAACGAGAGAACCTACCGACGCCAAATCAAGATGCAAAGGTCATGCTGGCCTTCCTGCCGTTCGTGGCCATTGGCCAGGAAGAAGCCTTGCAAACCATCAGCGCGGGCATCACCGAGGAGTTGATCACCCAATGCGGTGGTTTCGCTCCAAACCGGCTGGGTGTAATCGCGGCCACCTCCGTACGAGGCTATCGCGACACGGAGAAGCCCATCTCACAAATCGGAGAGGAGTTGGGGGTTGATTTCATCGTCGAGGGAGCGGTGCAGAAAGAGCAAAATCGGCTTCGTTTCACGGTTCAACTCATCCGGGTGCGCGACCAGAGTCATGTATGGAGCAAGGCTTACACCCGCGATGACGAGCATCTGCTGGATGCGCGCATGCGCATCGGCCTCGATGTCACCCGCCACCTGATCCAAAACCTGAACATTGAGGTAGAGCCAAGACCGGAGAGTCATATCAGCGCCGCGGCCTATGACGACTTGCTCAAGGCCCGTTACCATCTGGCCAAAGGAAGGCGGGAGGGGTATCAGCAAGCACGTGGGTTTTTGGAAGCGGTGATCGTGGCTGAACCCGGCTACGCCCCGGGTCACGCCCTTTTGGCGGAGACCCATCTGTTGCTCGCGGTCTTTGCGGCCGATCCCGCGAACGCTGTCTATCCAGAGGCGGAGGCAGCGGCGCGAGCGGCGATCGCCTTGGATCCGCAAAACGGTCTGGCTTGGGCTTGCCTGGGCTACGCGCGGATGTACGGACAAAACGATTGGCAGGGCGCGGGAGAGGCCTTCGAACGTGCGCTGGCGCTCGCGCCGGGAAGCGCTTCGGTCCATTCCTGGGCGGCGGCGTGGCTGTCCGTGGTGGCCCGCCATCATGACGCGCTGGAGGCGGCGGAGCGCGCGCGCCTCTTAGACCCTCTCTCCCTTAACGTCAATCGCGACCTGGCCTGGTATTGCTATTTCGCGGAGCAATACGACCGGGCTCTCGCCCAGGCCGAACATGTCCGCGAGCTCGATCCCAACGCCCCCAATTTCTGCGGCCTTTTCACCCACTGGGCCAGGAAAGACGGGGAAGCGGCCCTCGATCTTGTGGCGGGCCTTATCGCGAGTTCCGAGGAGGCAAGAGAAGCCTTCCAGGAACAGCGCCGGCAGGGTTTCGAAGCGGCGGACGCCTGGCTGATCGAACGTTTGCGCGCGGGAGGGAAAGGATTCAATCTGTACCTGCTCGCCAATCGCCTCACCGCGGCGGGTAGAAACGAGGAAGCCTTGGCCGCGCTTCAAGAGGCCTGGAGCCAAAAAGCGGTTTGGCTGTCCTATGCGCCGGTGGATCCCGGTTTCCGGCCGCTCTATGCCGAACCCGCATTCGAGGAAATGGTTCGGGAAATGGGGTTACCCATCGCCCGCGACGGCAATCGCTACCGGCCCGCGTACTGATCCGGACAAGCGCCATCGGGCGTGGAACCGTGGATTCTTCTCGGCCAAAGCCCAA
>JBGTRP010000907.1:0-3074 GCA_041940685.1 Acanthopleuribacteraceae bacterium | reverse complement strand
CATCGACCTGGCGCTGCAAATCGAATTCACGCGCGCCGGGGCCTCCAATATCGAGTTGCAGGCGCTGGCCGCCAGTTATGGATTGGAAAGCAGACTGATCCGGCTGCCCGTGGACCAATTCGACCGGTTGGAAGGGCCTTGCATCGCCTATGTTCCCAGCCAAATGGATGGCCTGGTTCACAACGTGGTGATCTACCGCGTGAAGGGCGACCGGCTTTGGGTCGCCGACCCCGCGCGCGGAAAATACACCACCACGCGTACGGCCTTTAACCGGGACTATAAAGGACATCTGCTGATCTTCCGTCCCACGGCCGCCTTTCGCAAGGGCAAGCTTGGTCCCGGCTATTTGAGCCGATTCCTGCGGTTCGTGGCCCAATACCGCTTCAAGATTCTGTTCAGCCTTTTGATAGGCCTGGCGACGAGCGGTCTCGGCTTCGGCCTGATCTATCTTTCCAAACACTTCGTCGACCGCGTGTTGCCCATGCTGGATATGGAACTGGTGCTGGTGTTTGCGCTGCTATATTTCTCCGCGCGGCTCCTTCATGTGGCGGCTACCGGCTTCAATCAGATGTTTACCCTGGCGGTGCGCAACTCCGTGAACCGCCACATGAGTGAACGGTTTTTCGATCATGCCCTGGATTTGGAGAAGAAGGAACTGGACAATCGGTCCGAGGGCGAGTTCCCTCATCTTTTCAGTCAAATCGAGGCGCTGACCGAGGGCGTGGCCAACTACTTTTCCAGTTTCGTGCTCGTGGTCGTGGGAATCCTGGTGAAGGCGGGGCTGCTGATTGTTCTCTATGATCCGATGCTGGCAGGATTGATTTTGGGCATCGTGTTTCTGAATGCAATGTTGGGATTTCTGTTCAGCAAGGCGACCTCGGAGCAGGCAAACCGCAAAACCCTGGCTTTTTCTCAAATGATTACCTCCCTGCTCAGCAGCCTCTCGGACATTCGCGTGGTTCGGGTTTTCGGCGCTCATTCATGGATCGAGCGGAACTTTATGAAGTTATTGGAAGACGGCTTGGCCGCGATCCGCCGTCTGGCGTTGCTGGAAATTTACGGCCGCTCCCTGGCGGATCTGCTGGGGATGCTGTCCGAGATCGCCATCTTCCTGGTTTGCGGGTTGCGCATCATGGACGGCTCCTATACGGTGGGAGATTTTTTAGTCTTTCTCAGCTTCGCACAAGGGCTCACCGCGGAATCGAATCAGTTTCCCGGACTGATATTGTCGTTTCAGACGCAACTGCGTTCCTTCGCGCGCGTTCAGGCCATTTTCGCTTTATCGCGCGAGAGGGAAGGAGACGGAGCGTTGGAAGCAAAGAACGGGTTGGAGATTGAATTTAGGGATGTCAGTTTTTCCTATACCAAGGGGACGCCGGTCTTGGAAGGGGTCTCTTTCACCATCCAACGCAACCGAACCTGCGCCTTTGTGGGCGAGTCGGGTTCGGGGAAAACCACGATTATGAACCTGTTGATGGGGTTTTATCCGCCCCGTTCCGGCCACATCTTGGTCAATGGCCGGGATTTGTCCGAGTTGAACTTGGCTTCCTACCGAGCCCGGCTTGCCGCGGTGTTTCAGGACACCACGCTTTTTCACCGGGGCCTGCTGGCCAATTTGAGTCTGGGCGACCCCCGTTTGAATCGGGAGAAGGTCGCGGCGATCGGCGCGACCTTGGGCGTGGACGACATGGTGAAGCGCCTGCCGCTGGGCTACCGCCAGCCGCTCTATCCGGGTTGTCTTTCCGGCGGGCAAATCCAACGGGTGGGGATTTGGCGCGCCATGTGCAAGCCCTTCGATCTGCTCATCATGGACGAGGCCACCAGTCATTTGGATAGCCGAACGGAAGAACGCGTGGTGCGGGGTATCGGGGCGCTTAGCGCGGGGAACAAAACCAGGGCCGTCATCGCCCATCGTCTCAGCACGGTCAAGCAAGCGGACCGCATCGTGGTCATGCACCGCGGACGCGTTGCGGAGGTGGGCGCCCATGAGGAGTTGGTAGCGCGCAAGGGTGTGTACCTGGACCTGATCCAACGCCAATACGAGGTCAACCTCGTCCCCAGCCGCCAGCAAGGCTAGGGTTCTTCCAGGAACAGGAAAATTCACCGCGGAGAACAGGGCGTCACACGCGGGATAAGTTTTTAGAATGAGTGGCGGGGACAGGAATGGTAATTTTAATAAATCAGTCGAAATATAAGTTTTTCGAGGACCTTCAGCAGTTGACAAGGTTTTCGGGAATCCTGTAGGCTCAGAAAGATCAAAAAAGCCAGCCATTTTTATCGAGATATCAAACCCAGCAAAAGAATAATGTGCAAAATTAGTATGTGAATAATTACAATGGTATTAATGTGGATCAATATAGAGCTGGTGTAAACAAAATTAATTATGTAACTGGCTCAAAACTAAAACAAAATGGTGATAAAACATCTCTGAATTAAAATAGGCCCAAGAGTTCATAAAGATAGCACAAATAGTAGAATAGTGGGTAATAAAGTAAATAGAAGCAAATAAATAAAGAGGCATATGCATAGAGGCATGTCAAGATGACGTTTTAAGAATGAATTTGAATTTAAAAACATAATTTACAGGGTTGACCTTTCTTGATTAGTTAATGTTCACTATATTTTAATAAATTAACTTTTTTCAATATTTAATCTTTAACTTTAGATTTCTATAAAAAATTAGCTTTAGTTGATGGGGATCAATCTGATGCCTTCCAAGATTTTCGGCACTACTATTACTTTGATAATGTAATTAGTAACTATTCCATTTTCTTAGATCAATACAATAAAAATGTTAGTCCACATAGCGATCAGTTTTTTAAATTATCTAGCCTATGGAATGAAAAAAAATTTGATTCAGACAACCTATTCAAGTTTATTGAGCATTATCAGGCGCAGTTATCACTGGGATTGGGTGGAAATAATTATATTCAGAAAGATATAGCGATTCAGGATCGCTTATATGAAACTCTCATGCGAGACTATGATGAACTTGTCTCTCGTGTGAAAAGTGTGGGGGTGAGTGTTATCGATATTATTTTGCCGAGTAACCTCAGAATGTATGAGGGTTATTC
>JBGTRP010000906.1:0-3074 GCA_041940685.1 Acanthopleuribacteraceae bacterium | reverse complement strand
GAAGGAAGAAACCTTTTGGATATGGCCGACCTCATTGCCAAAGAGGTCGGCCTCGCCATTGTTGACGAAAACCGACGACTCGAAGGGAAGAAGGTTTTACGCAATATTGAAGCGGTCAAGGTGGACTGGTTGCTGTTCCTAAACATGTTGTTGGAGCAGCACCAACTCAAAGGCATACTCCGTGGAGAAAAAGTATATATCTACCCGAGCGCCGGCGTCACTCATTGAAAAACGCGGCGTACTCATATGTGCTGAACCCTTCCGTTACGGGGGCAATGGAAATCAAAGCGCCCTGGGGGCCAAACAAAAAATTCTTTGAGCCAGGCCCCACACCGTATCTTTCCGGGATGTAACCCTCTTTGTCGATCCATACCCGCTGGTTAAAATTCGGATTGATATGTTCTTTGATCCACGCGGAATAATAACCCTCGTCAAAATCGCTGTCTCTAATGACAACGGCATATTTTAGATCGGATACCCTGGCTTTCACCTTTTCCAATTCATTAATTTTCGAGAAACAAGCGCTGCAAAGGTCCGTCTCTAAATCCACATACAAAACGAACCCGACCAATAGATCGTTCAGCCCCTGCTCCAAACCGAATGTTGAGGAGGCCTCGGGCTTCAGGATCTTCTGGTACAAATCCTCGCCGTATAATCGAAAAAAAACAAGGGCGAGGATGACCAACCAAATCATATGCTTTGGAGTCATCCACCTCGCTTTCATTTACTTCCAACTCTCCAGTTTAATCTCATAACTGGGAAACAATCCCTCGCCTACATCGCTAATGAACCCATAACAACGCTCATCCGAGCCAAAATAATACAGGTCGGACTGATAATGACCGACTTTCTGGTCCACGTTGACGATGTTGAGGTTTTCATCCATGGTGACAACCATATAATGGTAGACCACATCTTTATTCAGGCCGGGAACCAAATAAACAACGGAGATTCTATTATTTCCAACATTTAAATCGAGAAATCTGCTGAAAGAATACCACCAGTCGCGGTATTCCTCGCCGGTCATTTTCGGCACGTCGGCAAACTTCTCCGGCGCATTCACAAACCTCGGCAGCTTCAGGTCCTTGGATTCGATGAACGCCAAGGTCTTGGCGTGGTATATGGCTATTTTGGGCGTGAGCTCATCGATTACAAAGTATTTTTCTCCAAGCTGGCGCACCCAGTGACGACGATCATTAAAACTCCACCTGGTGACCATTTTCGATGGCGGATGAAAGAAACTATCGCGTTTTTCTTCATTCAGAGTTTCTAGATTTTCATAATCAACTCTTCGAAGAATCGGAGCTTGATAGTCGGCCAAGCTGACATTGGAATTGACATGCGCGTCCAATTGAGCCCGTTCTATTTGGAGCAAAAAGAAGGCGTCGCTTCCATGATTGGCCGCCATGGTCAATGCCCTGCTGGGAAACCGCCGTTGAAACTCACCGCTATCCGCGTCGAAAAAAGAAAGGAAATGAGAAGCGCCGTCCAGAATACCCACCCAATTCTTCTTACCCACGGCGAATTCGGTGAGCGACTGCATTTCGCCAGGGCCCTGGCCCGGCTTGCCGATCTGCTGCAAAAACTTTCCCTCGCGATCGAAGAACAAAAGTGTTTGATCATCGGCAATAGCCAGGCCATTCGGCACCAACGCCCGCGGTGAACGGGTGTTCATGCGGATAGGTTTTTTATAGTCTAATACGATCGTTTTTTCATTTTGAAATAAGTTTACAAACAAGAAAAACAAGATCATTTTATGTATTCTCTCTGTTCAGCATTCGTGGTCTGATCAGATCATTCAACACAAGCGGCAGGATTTGAGGAGGAATTGGCGCGCCACCCTCCTCCATCCGAACAGTTCAAACCGGCGGCGGAGGCACAACACAGCTTCCACCATCGTTGCCGCAACTCCCCATTCCCTTACCCGGCTCCATGAAATTTCTACCTGCCCGAAGCTGATTGGCCGATGACAATTCTAACACGAGGCTGTCAAGCGCTCGTTTCACCGGGCTGAAATCCACGGCATAGCTCAAACCAAAAATAGCAAAGATCAACAGCAACTTTCTTTTCATCATCATACTCCTAAACATTCGTTTCTGTTTTTTAGTTTATAGATTTCTCGGGGGCAACTTGGTTTATACGAGTCGTTCTCACCCGTCCTGGATTTGCCCATGATCCGGAACTAGGCCCTCGGGGCGAGATTGGGTTGATATTATTTGGATTGATTACTATTTCGGGGCGTTTTCCTTTTTGATCAGTTCTCGCGCTTCCTCCAAGGAAACCCCGCGCCACAGGCTGAGGGCGAAGGCCAGGAACGGCTGGAAATCGCAGAGCCAGAAACGGCTGCGCTCCGGATCCAGCCAGCATCCGCAAAGCTCCCGCGGCAAGGGTTGATCGTCATCGGGGTCCCGGCCGCGCTTGACCAGGGTCGTAATCTGTTCGTAGGAATAAGGCAGGTAATTGGGCTCCATCACATCCGCCAACTTGTAAATGCCCTCCAGCTTGAAGAATTCCGCGTAGCTGATGCCCTTGGGCACCCGCTTCGTCTTGATCCGTTTCTTTTTCAATCCCACCGCGCTCTCAAGCTTTTGCACCATTCGGGCAAAGGTCTTCATGCGGACGATCCATCCGCCCTGCTCCCGTTTCAGACCGTAGCGCTTGTAGGTGTCCCTACCCTCCTTGATTTCCTCGTTCAACAGCTTGCGCAACGCGGGCTGGTTCAGGCTCAAAAGATTGCACACATGCGTCAGTTTGAAAATGCCTTCCTGCCGTAGCAACTCTTCCCGCGTCCACTTCGGGTCCACGGTGCCATGTCTTTCATCCGGATCAAACAGGCTCATGTTTTGTCCTTTCCATCGTTTCACGGAGGAATTCCGTCCCACAACCGAACCGGCGCACAGTGGGGGCCGCCAATCTGTATCTCGCTGGCCGGATCTCCGTTCAAGACTCATTTTAGCCAAAACACGAGCTCCAAACAATTACCAATTTGGTTGACATCAATATAAATATGTTTTTGTTTTAAGTCAATATTGTTTTTAAAAAAAATTAATCACAATTCATTTGGACGGGGTTTT
>JBGTRP010000905.1:0-3086 GCA_041940685.1 Acanthopleuribacteraceae bacterium | reverse complement strand
GGGAACCCCCATCTGGTCCAACTTCAGTAAAACGCGACGCGCCGCATCAATTTTCATGGTTCAAACCTCGATCATCGCGGGGAAGGAATTCCGTTGCCCGGTGCGCAACAGGACCTGCTTGTCCGGGTCCCAATCGCCGCAGAGATTGCCGTTCGCGTGAAAGATCAGCTTGTAAATGTCGCCGGAGCGGTGGCGCGTTTTCATCTCCGTGTAATCGGATGTTTCAAAGGTCACATCCACACGCCCGCGCCAGCGGCAACGAAGGTTCCAATAATAATAGCCGGCCGTGAGCCGCAGGGGTTCAAGGGCCGGGTCCAACCCCTCGCTATCGGGCCAAATTTCGTCCAGCAGGCGCTCCAACACCACGCGATGACTTTCAATATGCCGCGAGGTGCGGTTCCCATGATAGAGATCGCCCAACCTGGAAAATTCGCGAAACACCACGTCCCGAACGCCCAGGGAGTCGGCCCAGGCCAGGTAGCGCCGCACCTCGGCGCCATCGTCCACGCCGCCCCGCTGCAGCACACATACCAACCGAACCGGCACATGATCCAGCGCATCCTTCACGGTACGCTCGAAAACGGCCGCGCTTCGCACCTCCGCATCGGCGCGAAAACGCATGATTTGGTCGTTGCGCGCCGCATCCGGATGATGGCGGGAAAATTCCGCCCGCGTCAACCCGAAGGCCCGCAAGCGCGGGAGAAGCAGACCGCCGCTCTTTCCACGGCTCAGACCGTTCCCATTGGTGTAGAGCACCTTCTCCTCCACCGGACCGCCCCCGTCCTCGTGAGCGCCCAGCAAGTCCAATACGCGGCAGAGCCATGAAGCGTCGTCGGTGGCTTCAAGCCCGGAGAGCGAATAGCTCAGCGGCAGCCCCTGAAGGGCCTTCAGCGCACGCTCCAAGCCCTCGAAGTAATCCGATCTCGGCCGCAGGGTTGCCGAAAGACGCGTGCTCTCCTTGTGAATGAGCGTCTCCGAACAAAACACGCAACGGGCCGAACAGGGTTTTACCGAGGCAAAAGGCGTGAAGGTCAGCGGCAGCGCCACCCGGTAGGGAACGCCCTCGATCTCGTGCCGGACCATGCGCTCCGGCCCCGCTAACTTGCGGCGCATCGTCAGGCCGGCGGCGGTCAGTCGATCGTATAGGGGCGAACTGCCGAAAAGACCGAGCTCCTCTTTTGTACAAGAATTCGCGGCGTGAAGCGTGGCGGTCATATCGCCCTCCTCTTAGTGTAATCTATACACTAAGTACGATAATTGCAAATGGAAGTTTATTTTTCAGGTTATAAGGGGTGGGGACGGGATGAACCCGCTGTTCTTCCAGGGGGCTTGGCCGCGTTTCCCAACGCTCCCGCGCTGGGCGGCGATGGAGACGAAAACCGTAATTCGGGGTTCGACATTTTGTGTAAAATGCAGGAACGGATAGGTTACCATGAAAAGCAAGTAAAGGAATTGCCATGCCGCAACGTCCGGTCGTTGTTATTCCAGGCTATTTTGGCAGCAAACTGGCCGATGCCCGCACCGGTGAGCTGCTGTGGGTTGATTTGCGATCCGCGCTCACGCCATCGCGCGTGATGGAATGCCTGCGCTTAGACCCCGAGGCACCAGACCGGGTCGTTTCGGTCGGGATCTTGGATGAAATCGCGATCCTGCCCTTCATCTCCCCCGATGTTTTCAAAAGACTGGGCCGTTTCCTGATGCGATCGCTGAAATATCCTAAAGACCTGGTGTGGATGTTCCACTTCGACTGGCGCAAAACCCTGGAGCACGGAGCGGCCCGTTTGGAAGCCTTTATTGCGACCGTCCTAAGGGAAACCGGCCACAATGAGGTGGATATCGTCGCCCACAGCTACGGGGGCCTCGTGGCGCGCGTCTGGATGCATACGCGCGGCGCCGGGCATGTGCGGAAATTCATCACCCTGGGCACGCCTCACAAGGGCATGCAGAAGACCTTTGAGGCCGTCTGTTACGGTATCGATCTGGTCACCTTTCACCGGGCGATCACCAAACCCACCTCGCGCACCTTTCCCTCGGCCTACGAGCTGCTCCCCTCGGACCCGGAGGATGGGTATTTTTCCTGGAACCGCGTCAACGCAAGCCCTTTTCAAGAAACCGACTGGCTCCGTGTCGCCGATGACGCTCCGACCCGGGCCTTTATGGAACGGCAATTGCGAAACGCCTCGGAGCGCATTCAGCGACTTCTGCCCCCGCGCCTGCCCGTGGAGAGCTACCTGCTCTACGGCACGGGGCGCCCGACGCTAACCCATGCGTCGGGGTCCTCCGGGGGCATGCCGAAATTCCAGACCACCGATGATGGCGACGGAATGGCGCCCCGCCTCTCCGCCGCGGGAAGAGGCCTGACAGGAGCGCGGGAGGTTTATCGTGCCGCGGTACCCTTTGCCGAGCACAACTTCATTTTTGACGATGCGGACATCAAGGGCTTGCTAGGAGCCATCCTCGTGGAAGGCGGATTGCCGGAAGTCCTGTTTCACGCGCGTTTCCGCGACCCAAACTTCTACACGCCACACGCACCCAATCCGCTTCGAGTAGAGGTTCGCGACAGGCTGGGCCGGACATTAAAAAACGCGCGAGTCTTCCTCACCGTGAAAGATATGGGCATCCGCAACCAACCCGTACCGCTCACCGATCGAGGAGATTTCAGCCTGGTCCTCAAGTTGGGTCATAGGGACCGGCCGGTGCGCTACCAGATCGAGGCCGAGGCCCCGGGTTTCCGCGAAACCATTCGCGGTCGTTTGGTTTCGCGGGGATAATCCGAACTCTGAGCTTAGGCCTGATCCGAACCCTCGGCGGGCGCGGGAACATGGTGCAGGTAGACATCGCGCTTGGGATAGGGAATTTCTACATTTTCAGCCGCGAATGTCTTGTAGATTTTGGTAAGCAGCGCATCCAGAGCCCGTCCCTTGAGCTCGGCCATGGCCACCCACACCAGCAACTCGAAGTTGAGGCTGGAATCGCCGAACTCGCGGAACCGCACCCTGGGGTTGGGGTTCTTTTCCACCAAGGCTTCTTCAGCAGCGATTCCCATCAAGAGTTCGCGCACCTGATCGATATCGGAACCGTAAGCC
>JBGTRP010000904.1:0-3101 GCA_041940685.1 Acanthopleuribacteraceae bacterium | reverse complement strand
GCTTCTTCCAGGATGAGATGGGCATTGGTGCCGCCGATGCCGAAAGAGCTGACCCCTGCCCTGTGCGGCCGCCGCTGATCGGGCCAGGCTTGGGTTTGGGTGTTGAGAAAGAAGGGCCCGTCATCGAGCCGCAATCCGGGGTTGGGAGTCCGCACATGCAGGGTGGCCGGCAGGGTCCGGTTTTGCAGGGCGAGCACGGTCTTGATGAGGCCCGCCGCGCCGGCCGCGGTGTCCAAATGGCCGAAATTGGATTTTACCGAACCCAGGGCGCAGAAGTTCCGACGTCCGGCGCCCGCCCGGAAGGCCTGGGCCAAGGCCTCCAGCTCGATGGGATCGCCCAACTCGGTTCCGGTGCCATGGGCTTCCACGTAACCGATGGAGTCCGCTGCCACATCCGCGGCCGCCAAAGCGCGTGCGATGACCTGGCTTTGGCCCTCCACGCTGGGGGCGGTGTAGCTGATCTTCAGCGAGCCGTCATTGTTGGTGGCCGCGCCCTTGATAACCGCGTGAATGGTATCGCCATCCTCCAACGCGGCTTCCAGGGGTTTGAGCGCCAAAACGCCGACTCCGCTGCCGAATAGGGTGCCCGAGGCCTGGGCGTCGAAGGCGCGGGTATGGCCGTCCTTGGACGCGATCATGCCTTCCTGGTAGAGATAACCCGCGACCTGCGGTGCGCGCACCGAGGCCGCGCCGGCCAGGGCCATGTGACAGCGCCCGGCCAACAGGCTTTGGCAAGCCTGATCAACCGCCACCAGGGAGGTGGAACAGCCTGTCTGCACGTTGATGCTGGGTCCCCGCAGGTTCAGCTTGTAGGACAGCCGGGAGGGAAGAAAATCCTTGTCATTGGCGATCATGATCTGGAACTGGTCCGCGGCGATGCGCCCCTGGTTCGGATAGAGGTTGTGCAGCAGATAGGTGTTCATGCCGGACCCGGCGAAGACGCCGATTAACCCGGGAAAACTGTAGGGATCGTAGGCCGCGTGCTCCAAGGCTTCCCACGCGCATTCCAGGAAGAGGCGGTGCTGGGGATCCAGAAGCTCGGCTTCCCTGGGGCTGTAGCCGAAAAATGCGGCGTCAAAGGATTCGATGTCTTCCAGAACCGCGCCGGCCTTGACGTAGTTCGGCCGGGCGAAAAGCTCGGGGTCGACGCCCGACGCGGTCAGCTCTTCATCCGTGAAGAAGCTTATGGATTCCACGCCGTCGCGCAGGTTGTGCCAAAATTGCTGGAGATTCGCGGCGCCGGGGAAACGGCACGCCATTCCGATGATGGCGATGGCCGCATTCTGGGTTGCCGCGCGTGCCGGGTGCGACGGATCCGACGCCCCGGGTAGGGAACTCGGGGCCGGGCTCGCGTTGGGAAGCCGTTTCTCTCGGGCGAGGAAACCCGCGAGACCGTGAATGGTGGGGAATTGGAACAGGGCCACCATGGAGAGGTCCTCGCCGAACAGGGCGGTGAGCCTGGCATGGACCCGCGCCAAGAGTAGCGAATGGCCGCCCAATTCGAAAAAGCTATCGTGGATGCCCACGTCTTCGCGCCCCAGCACCTCTCGCCAAATCTCCGCGATCCGCCGTTCCACCTCGGTTTGGGGTAGCTCGCGGGATTGGACCTCCCCGCGGCCCGCATCCATGCCCGCGGCGCGGCGCGCGAGCAGGGGCCGGTCGATCTTGCCGCTGCTGTTGAGCGGCAGTTTTTCCAGGAAATGGAAGGCGTTGGGAATCATGTAAGCGGGCAGTTCCCGGCCCAGGAAGGCGCGTATTTCTTCCTCGTCCGGCCTTCCGACCGAATGGTTTTCAGGCTGTTGGGAACCGGCTGCCTCGGCGGTCAGAAAAGCGATCAGCCGGGTATCGCCGTTCGTGCCCGGCGCGGCCACCACCGCGGCATCGGCCACCGCGGAATGCGCTCGCAGGCCCGCCTCGATCTCACCGAGTTCAATGCGGAAGCCGCGAATTTTGAGCTGTGAGTCGAACCTGCCCAGAAAGAGCAGTTCGCCATTGGGGAGTTGGCGCACCCGGTCGCCCGTGCGGTAGAGGCGCGCGCCGGCCAAGGCTCCGAATGGATCGGGAATGAAGCGGTCGGCGCTGAGGGCGGGCCTGGCATGGTATCCACGCGCCACGCCTTCCCCTCCGATACAGCACTCGCCGGGGACGCCCAGGAGCTGCGTCCGAAGCCTGGGGTCGGTTACGTAGATGCGGTTGTTGGCCACGGGCCGGCCGATGGAGATGACCCTCGCGTTGGGGGAGAGCCGTTGGCTGGCCGACCAAATGGTGGTTTCCGTGGGGCCGTACATATTGACCAGGGTTGCGCGGCTCGCATGTTGCAGTGATTCGGCCAAGGAAAGGGGCAGCGCCTCGCCGCCGACCAGCAACCAGCGCAACCCGCCGAGTGATCGCCTTGCCGCACCATCGGCGAGCAGCAACTGCGCCATGGAGGGCGTTACCTGGAGGTGGCTCACCCGGTGGCGCTGGATCTGGCTGGCCAGGGCGTAGCTGGGCTCGGTTTTGCCTGGCCGGCATCTTTCGCGCAGTTGGTTCAGCGAATCGAGCGAGGCCATGACCCTTGCCGCATCGACCCCGAAATCGATAAGGCATCCGATCTCGTCCACGCCGATGCCCTTAAGCCGGTCGATCAGGGGGAGGCAGGATTCGGGCGTACCGAAGAGCGCGCTGGTTCCGAAATAGCGCTCGAAGGCGTGGGCGAGCAGGGTCTCCCGTGCCTCCTCGGTGAAGTCATCGGCCTCGATGTCCAGGCCCAACTCACGTGCCAGATGGCGCATCAGCCCCAAGGAACTGCGCAGATAGCGTTTGAAAGGCTGTTCCACGATGCGCCGAACCTCCGCGAGATCCTCGCCCACGAAGGTATGCAGCATCAGGGTGACGCATCCCCCGACCGGATCGTGGCCGGATGCCTGGCGGCTCTCACGGTATAACCGGATTTTCGCCTCGAGCTCTTCTATGCTCTGGCCCAGGAGATGGGTGAGCAAATTGGCGCCGAGCCGGCCCGCGGCGCGAAAGGTTTCGGCGTTGCCCGCGGCCGTCAGCCAAACCGGTAACTCGTCCTGAACCGGACGCGGCCGAATGGAAATGGAAACGGCTTTGCCGCG
>JBGTRP010000903.1:0-3104 GCA_041940685.1 Acanthopleuribacteraceae bacterium | reverse complement strand
CGGCCGACTTGCCCGAGTTGACCATCCAGTACGCCGACTTCGCCCTGTGGCAGCGTTCCTGGCTGACCGGCGAGGTTCTGCAAGCCCATCTCCAATACTGGCGCGACCAACTCGCCGATGCGCCCCGCCTCCTCACTCTGCCCACCGACCGGCCACGGCCCGCAATCCTGAGTTCCTCTGGCGCGAAGGTTTCTTTCCAACTGGAGGCCAGCCTTGTCGAGGGGCTCTACCAATTGACGCGGCAGGTCGATGCCACCCTTTTCATGGGCCTGTACACGTTGTTTAGTATGCTGCTTTCCCGCTACAGCGGGCAGGATGACATCTGCGTGGGCACACCGGTGGCCAACCGCAACCGCAAGGAGATCGAACCCCTCATCGGCTTCTTCGTCAACACCCTCGTCCTGCGCTCCCGGCTCGCCCCAACACCCATGGGAGAAACCCCGCTTTCCTTCCATCAGTTCCTGGAAACGGCGCGCGGTACCTGCCTCGACGCCTATGCCCATCAGGACCTTCCCTTCGAGTCCGTCGTCGAGGACATCGACCCCGTCCGCAACCTCAGCCACGCACCCCTCTTCCAGGTCATGATCGTCCTGCAAAACGCCTCCTCCGAGGAATTCGAGCTCCCCGGCCTCTCCTCTCTCCCCCTCGGCTCACGGACCCCGCCCGCCAAGTTCGACCTCACCCTCAACATGACCCAGGACGAGGAGGGCGTCCACGCTTCGCTTCAGTACAGCGCCGATCTGTTCCAACCCGCCACCGCGCTCGCTTTCGCGCGGCACTTGAAAACCCTTTTGACCCAAGCCCTCGACCGGCCCCATTGTCCGCTTCACCTGCTGGACCTGCTCGATAGCGACGAACGCCGGCGCCTGATCCTTCACGCAACCGATGCCCATACCCCATGGCCCACGGACACGCTTCACCATCGTCTTGCCTCCCTCCAGGCTCGAACCCCCCATGCCACCGCCCTCTCCTTCCAGGATGGGCAGGTCAGCCATGGTTTCCTCGAGGCTAGTGCCAACCAGTTCGCCCGCCTCCTCCTCCAGGCGGGCGTCTCCACGGAAGATATCGTCGCCGTCTATTTGGACCGATCCCCCGAACTTCCCATCGTGATCCTGGGCATCCTCAAGACCGGCGCCGCCTTTCTACCTCTGGAGCCCGGCCACCCCGGCGCCCGGATCGCCTCCATGATCCACGACGCGCGCGCTCGGGTCTTGGTCACCCGCTCCCGCCTTCTCCCCACGCTTCCCGCTCCGGGTCCACGCGTCATTCAGGTCGATGACCATCCCTGGGCCCACCACGCCGACGAACCCATACCCCGGCCTCGCCACGGCGCGCATGCCGCCTACCTCATCTTCACATCCGGCTCTACCGGGCAGCCCAAGGGCAGCCTCAACACCCATCGCGCCCTGCTCAATCTCATCGACTGTCTCCAGGCCCGATTTCAATTGAGTCCCAAGGACGCCCTGCTCCACAAAACACCCTTCAGCTTCGATCCCTCGATTTGGGAACTCTTCGCCCCACTTCTCGCCGGTGGCCGGCTGGTCCTGTCCCGCGACGAGGATCATCGCGATCCGCTTTACCTGGGTCGGACAATACAGCGGCACCGGGTCTCCCTACTCCACGTGGTGCCCTCCCAGCTTCGCGTCCTGCTGGATGAGCCCGGCTTCCGCCAGGCCAGCCCTCTGCGCCTGGTGTTCTGTGGCGGCGAACCCCTGACACCCGACCTCCTGCAGGCCTTCTCTCAGCGCATGGCCGCCACGCTGGTCAACCTCTACGGTCCGGCCGAGGCCTGCATTGTCAGTGTGTTTCACGCCTGCCGGCCCGACGAGGTCCGTGTCCCCATCGGCCGAGGCATCGCCAATGTGTGGGCCCATGTTCTCGACCGCCAACTCCGACCCCTGCCCCCCGGTCTGGCCGGACAACTCTACCTCGGCGGGATCGGACTCGCGCGGGGGTACGCGCACCAGCCCGCGCTCACCGCGGCCAGCTACCTTCCCAACCCCCTCCACCCACGACCAGGAACCCGCCTGTACCAGACCGGGGATCGGGTCTGTTTGCTCATGGGCGCCGATGGCGAGGCTGGGCCTTTGCACTTCCTAGGCCGAATCGATCATCAGGTCAAGCTGCGCGGCATGCGCATCGAACCGGGTGAGATCGAAACCCTGCTCGGTCGGCACCCATCCATTCGACAGGCCTTGGTCCTGCTCCACCAGAACGAGGCGCATGGACCTCGGTTGGTTGCCTATTTCACCCTTGAGGAATCAGCACAGCCGGAATCCGGCCTCCGCGCCTGGGACGGGGAGAAGGAGCTGCGTGCCTATTTGTCCGAAAGCCTTCCCGAATACATGATGCCCGGATTCTTCCTACCGCTGGCGGCGTTTCCACTTTCCCCGAACGGCAAGATCGACAGGAAGTCGCTGCCCGCCCCATCCGGAGGCAGGGTCGGGGAGCGGGAAGGCTACCGGTCGCCGGCAACCCCGAGCGAGGAATTGTTGGCGGGGATCTGGGAGGAAGTGCTGGGACGGGAAGGGATCGGGCGGAACGACGATTTCTTCGCGCTGGGCGGACACTCGCTGCTGGCGACGCGAGTGATCTCACGGGTGCGGCATGTATTCTCGGTAGACATGCCCTTGCGGGAGATGTTCCGCTCACCGAGCTTGCGCGAATTCAGCCAGAAATTGGAGCATGCGCGACGCACCGAGCCGGCGCCTCCAATGCGCCCCGTTCCACGAGACCAGCCGCTCCCCTTGTCCTTCGCCCAACAACGGCTTTGGTTCATCGACCAACTCGATGAACGGGAATCGGTTATTTACAACCTTCCTCATGCCCTGAAACTAGAGGGACCCGCCAATGTGAGCGGGCTAGAGTGGGGCATCCACGAAATCATCGGCCGCCAGGAATCTTTACGTACCATTTTTCATGAGGAGGACGGAAAGCCAGTCCAAAGAATTAGAGCAAGAACGGAAACGCCCCTGCCCCTGGTCGACCTGAGCAACTTGGCTGAAGGAAAGGCTTCCGACATTGCAAACCAAGCCCTGGCTCGGTCGGAGGCCTTGCGCCCCTTTGACCTGGCCAAGGGCCCCCTTGTCCGTTTCTGCCTGCTG
>JBGTRP010000902.1:0-3105 GCA_041940685.1 Acanthopleuribacteraceae bacterium | reverse complement strand
CATCATTTCCTCAGTGTACGACCGGCTGATGATGGACCCGGCAAGCCGGATCCGCACATGCTGAAGCTGGCCATGGCTGATGAGGGTGCAGATCCGCATGAAACCATCATGATCGGCGACACGACCTACGACATCGAGATGGCGCGCGCGGCAGCGGAAATCGCGGGCGAACGTCCGGTCCGCTCCCTGCGCAATTTGGTGTGGGCCGCGCCCATCACCCTGGCCCAGGGTCCGCGCGAGTGCCAAATCAGTCAGTACCCGGATCAAAAAGGCGTGGAATACGAGGTGCGCACCAATGGCCATGACCAGCAATTGACCATTCACGCCCAGGGCCGCCTGTTTTACGCCGACGAGATGGATGCCGTGGAAGGCGCGCCGGCGATGATGGACGTCGACGCCGTGAAACAGCGTTGCCAGCGGCAAATTGAGGGCGCCGAATGTTACGGCCGGCTCGCGGCCACGGGGCTGGACTACGGCCCCCGTTTCCGTTCCATTCAAACCCTGTTCTACGGCAAGGACGAGGCCCTTTCCCTGCTGCGTTTACCCGAGGCGCTGGACGCCGAACCCAACGGTTTCGTTTTGCATCCGGCCCTGATGGATGGGGCCTTGCAAACCGTCAGCGGCCTCTTCATGGAGGCTGATGACTCCGGTGAAACGCCCTATCTTCCCTTTGCCTTGGGCGAGGTGGAAATTCACGCGCCCCTGCCGGCAACCTGTTACGCCCACGCCACCTTTTCGTCTCAATCCGGTTCCGGCTCCGTGTTGAAGTTCGATATCGCCATTGGCGACGAGGCCGGCAATCCACTGGTGAGCATCCGGGAGTTTTCGATTCGCGCCCAGCAAATAGACCGCGCCGGGACCGGGGACCTTCCCGGTGTGGCGAGCCCGTCGGTGGTGTATTTCCAGCCGCTTTGGGAAGACATGGCCCCTGCTGCCGAGCAAGGTTGGAACGGTTCGCTGCTCCTCTTCGTGGAAGGAAAGGCCGCGGCCAAACCCTGGGACAAGGCCATTGCCGCATCCAAGTCAAGCAAGCCAGCGCGAATTTTTTGGGTCATGCCGGGCAAGTCCTTCCGCCGAGAGGGTGACGACCGTTTCCAGCTCCGTCCGGGCCATGCAGAGGATTTCGAGGCTCTGGTGAACGCCCTGGTCCGCGACGGCGCCTTGCCGCAAAAGGTTCTGTTCTCCTGGGCGGGGGCGCCCATGGCCGAGGACCTCGATGGTTTGGATAAGCAAATGGCGTTGGGCCCCGACTCCGTCTTCAGCCTCGCCAAGGCGCTGCTGCCCCATAAACCAAAAGCGACCCGCCTGCTTTTTTCATGGCGCAACCCCGCATCCGGGAACCAACCCGTTTTCGAGGCGGTCGCGGGTCTCGCCAAGTCCATCAACGCCGAGTATCCCGCCTTGCACTGCCGCACCCTGGCCCTGGACGCCGCGGACAGGGGAGCCGAGCATCGGCTCCTCTCCGAATTGGCGCAACCCGATGCCGCGGAAACCGAGTTCCGCTACCGCGAGGGAACCCGCCAGGTAAAACGCCTGCAAGAGCTGGCCCCACCGGACGGCGCTGATGCAAAAGAGCGGATGATCATCAAAGATGGCGGCGTCTACCTGATCACCGGCGGTCTGGGTGGTTTGGGCCTTATTTTCGCCCGCCACTTGGCGCGAGGCGCGCGGGTCACACTGGTGCTGAGCGGCCGTTCCAACCTGAGCGAGGAGAAGCGCAAAGTCATCGCGGCGCTCGAACAGCTCGGCGCAACCATTGCCTACCTGCAAGCGGATGTGGCCGATCCCCAATCGGTTACCAATCTGATTGCCGAGATCCGATCCCGCTTCAAAGGCCTCGACGGCGTCCTGCACAGCGCGGGCATTACCCGCGACGCGTTGCTTCTCAAAAAAACCCGCAAGGACTGGAAACAGGTGCTCGCGCCCAAGGTGACCGCCAGCTTCCTGCTCGACCGGGCCACCCGCGACCTGCCGCTGGACTTTTTTGTCTTATTTGCTTCCACCGCGGGCGTTCTCGGCAACGCGGCCCAGACCGATTACGCTTGCGCCAACAGCTTCCTCGACGCCTTCGCCCACTATCGCGAGCAATTACGCGCGGCCGGCAAACGACGGGGCCGCACCCGCTCGCTGGACTGGCCGCTCTGGCGCGAGGGCGGTATGTCCATAGACGCGGGCACGGAATCTTGGCTGCGGGAAACACTGGGCATGACCGCGCTGGGCACCGAGGGCGGCCTGCGCGCCTTTGACGACGCCCTGTGCCTGGACGCGCCGCAGCTCATGGTGGTGGAGGGCGATCCCCATCGCCTGCGGCGGGTGCTCACCCGGCCGCCCGAACCGGCCGCGCCGGAACAGGCTGTCGCTGAACCGGATGCCGGGGGACTGACCTCTTATCAACGCGAGCAATTGCGCCAACGC
The DNA here is from genome assembly GCA_041940685.1 of Acanthopleuribacteraceae bacterium. Taxonomy (GTDB): domain Bacteria; phylum Acidobacteriota; class Holophagae; order Acanthopleuribacterales; family Acanthopleuribacteraceae; genus JBGTRP01. The sequence continues at coordinate 690 of JBGTRP010000902.1, read as the reverse complement.
GCCGTGGACAAGCTCCGCGACATTGTGGCCAAGGAAACCAAGCTGCCCCATGAACGCATCAGTTCCTCGGATCCCTTGGAGAACTACGGCATCGATTCGGTGATGGTGATGCAGCTCTCCCGGGTGTTGGAGCAGAGCTTCGGCGAGCTTTCCAAAACCCTCTTCTTCGAGTACCAAAGCATCTCCGCCCTGGCCGGCTACCTGGCCGAAAACCATCAGGACGCGTTGATCGCGCTCGTGGGCGGCCTGCCCGGCGCGCCAGCGGCGGCGGTCAAGCCCGCCCAGCCCACGGCAAAACCCAAGGCGCGGGAATTGGACCGCTCCCGGTTTCGTCAAACACGGGATTCCCACCCGGAAACCACGTCCGGCGAGGCGATTGCCATCATCGGCGTCAGCGGCCGCTATCCTGGCGCGGACGATCTGGATGGCTTTTGGCGCAACCTCCAATCCGGCAAGGATTGCATCACGGAAATTCCCAAGGACCGCTGGGACCTTCACCGTTTCTACGATCCACAAAAAGGCAAGCTGGGCAAATCCTACAGCAAATGGGGCGGGTTCCTGGAAGATGTGGATCAGTTCGACCCGCTCTTCTTCAACATCTCGCCACGCGAGGCCGAACTGATCGATCCGCAGGAAAGGCTATTCCTGGAAACCACATGGCGCACCCTGGAAGACGCCGGCTACACCAAA
>JBGTRP010000901.1:0-3110 GCA_041940685.1 Acanthopleuribacteraceae bacterium | reverse complement strand
CAGATGGTGATGGAAAGGGAGACAACACTACTGGAACAGATGGTGATGCTTTTCCTGCAGATGCAACACAATGGGCTGATACTGATGGTGATGGATATGGAGATAATAGTGGAGGGAACCAAGGAGATGATTGCCCATCAACAGGCGTGGAACCCGATCAACCATGCAAAGGCGTTGAGCGCCAAGAAGCTGCTTCTCATCAGCGATACGAGGGATGAACGGAACATGGGCCCCATTTACCACACGCCCCTCGTCGCGGCGCTTGAAAAACAGCCGGGAAAAAATTGGACGCATATCACCCTGGATACCGATCACGCCTTTTCCGGCAAACGCATCGCCATGATCCAAGCCGTGCTGGACTGGCTGGAAAAAACGGTCCCCTGAGCCGGAATGCGGGCCGCATTTCCGCGCCCTCTAATCTTTACCGCCAGGCTTGCCAACCTCTAGTGACGCTGTCGAGTCAAGCATCTCTCGAACGGGAGCGCGGTCGCGGGTAGGTCAACGGGAGCGGGTCATTGAAAAATTACCGCCGCGGGCGGCATCCCGGGTCGTCCCCACCCAGGGGGGCGCCGTCGCAACAGGGTTGGACATTGACGCCGCAGCCCGCGCATTGTCCATGGCCGTGAACCCACACCAAGGGCATGGCCTTGGCGCAATAGGCGCAAAAGGGCAAGGAGGATCGATGAGAGTGATTCATGTGATGTTCCTGCGCGCGAATTTGTCCCCGATTATAGAGGCGGGTCCCCTTTTTTGGCAAGTGCGTCTCTTCCCAGCCTTCAAGTCCTGATCCACACTACCTGGCCCATCTCAATGTTGATCGATGCGAAAGTGAGGGTTCTCAGGGCAGTTTTCCGCCGTACCGATTGGGAAGCCCGATAGTCCGCCTTTTCATGGGCGAGGCTTTGGTTTATTCTGATCGGGACAGGAGTGTTCAATACCGGGGACCTTATCCCCTGAAAGGATGGAAATCATGCGAATCGCCGTTTATGGTTCGGGCGCGGTCGGCGGCTATTTTGGCGGTCGCCTGGCGCAGGCCGGTGAGGATGTTTGCTTTATTGCCCGTGGCGCCCATTTGGAAGCTTTGCGCGAACGGGGCCTTCGCATCGACAGCCCCAAGGGCGATTTACAATTGCATCCGGTTCAGGCCACGGACCGGCCTGAGGAAATTGGTCCCGTGGACCTGGTGTTGATCGGCGTGAAGGCCTGGCAGACGCCCACGGCGGCCGAGGCGATTCGTCCGCTGGTGCATGACAGGACGCGCGTGTTGCCCCTACAGAACGGCGTGGAGGCGGCGGATCAATTGGCCGCGGTCCTAGGCGAAGCAACCGTGCTGGGGGGACTTTGCAAAATTATCAGCTTGATCGCGGGACCAGGGCATATCCATCATGTGGGCAGCGAGCCCTACATTGCCGTGGGCGAGCGGGACCGCGGCCGGTCCGCCAGCCTGGATGCGGTTACCGCCGTCTTGAAAGGCGCGGGCATTACCACCGTCAACCCGCCCGATATCCACGTGGCGGTTTGGGAAAAATTCCTGTTTATTGCATCCTTCAGCGGCGTTGGCGCGGTCACGCGCGTACCCGCGGGCGCCCTGCGCGAAATGCCGGAAACGCGCGCCCTACTTCAGGACGCCATGCATGAAATCATGCGCGTCGCCGAGGCCAAGGGTATCCGCCTGGCGCCCGATACCCCCGCCAAGACCTTGGCCTTTATCGATGGCTTGCCCGAGGAGGCCACTGCCTCCATGCAACGCGATCTCATGGAAGGCCGGCCCTCCGAGCTGGAGTCACAGAACGGTGCGGTGGTCCGTTTGGGCGAAAGCCTAAACGTGGCCACGCCCGTCAACCGTTTCATCTACCACGCCATGCTGCCCTTGGAGCGGCTGGCCCGTGCGCGGATCGAATGACTCGTTTTCCCCGAGATAGTCCGGGCCCGAGGGCCTTTCACGAAGGTCGATTCGCGCCGGAGATCAAGAAATCGAAATTTTTGTGTAACCGAATGGCGGTTTTTGTGTCTACCTAGTGGAACCTGCCGTTGGAGGGGGTAAGTTGGGCGTCTCGCTCGAGCGCGATGAGGAAATGTGGCAATCGATCTACCAAAAACACGGATCCGATATTCTTGCCTACTTCCGCGTACGCATTCCCTACCATGAGGATGCCGAGGACCTGCTTCAGGAGACGTTTGTAAAAGCGATCCATGCCGCCCATACCATCTCCGATCTCGGCAAGATCCGCTCTTTCCTCTTCAGCATTGCCCACAACCTATTGTTGAACCGCGTCCGCGCGCGGAAACGTTTGGCGGAGACGGACGCCCATCCACCCGAAAACCTGGCGGCCCGCGAAGTAAACTCTCCAGAGCATCTGCACCATATGAGTTCCTTTCGGGTGCGACTCAGCCTGTTCCTCAATGAGCTGCCGCCCAAGCTTCGCCAAGCCTTCGAGCTTGGCGTCCTGCAACAAGAACCCTATGCCCGCATTGCCGAAAAAACCGGTTGGACCCTGGCCAGCGTCAAGATCAACGTCTATCGCGCCCGCCAACAAGCCCTTGAAAAATTAGGAGATTTTTTGCCTTAATATCCGCGTGTTGGGCGGGGATCGATTCCGCCCGGGTCTCGCGCGAGCGTCCTAAATGGAGAGAGAAGATATGAACTCCTGCAAAGAAACGAAAATGGTGATTTCGACCCTGGTAGACGGCGCCTGCGAGGGCGAGAGGGTTCCCGAAATTGTCGACCATGTCCTTCATTGCGATTCATGTAAGGCCTTCTACCTCGATGCGCGGCAATTGGAGCGACGCCTGGACGAGCGGCGGAATCGGGGCAAATACGTTTTTTACCGGCATACTTCGATGGCGGCCGGGGTGGTTGCACTGGTGGCCCTCATTTCGCTGATCGCCATTTTGGTGGACCAGAACAACAAACCGGTATATCTGGCCGTGAACCAACCCGGACCGGTCCAACTGGAAGAACTGACCTACACCGATGTGGATATGGAGGCGCTGAAAGTAGTAGAATTTACCAATGAGATCATTAACCGGGGCGCCAATATTGCGGAGGGCAACCGGGATCAATTCCTGATCCCTACCAGGTTGATGGAAGGAAAAAAGACCATTAGCGA
>JBGTRP010000900.1:0-3118 GCA_041940685.1 Acanthopleuribacteraceae bacterium | reverse complement strand
GCTTCGATGCGTGCTGCCAAGGTGGGCGACAGGGTCAGCGACCGGATACTGGCCGCTGTCTTGGGGTCGCCGTAGGTCGGTGGCGTCGTGTCCTTAAGTAGCTGGCGTTTCACGGCAATGGTGTGGTTGGCGGGCTGATAGTCGCCGCCTTGCAGTCCGGCAATCTCACCGATCCGCAGTCCCGTCTCGGCTGCGAACAGGACCAGTGACCCGAAATGGGGGGTGATCGCTTTGGCGAGGCGTGCGACCTCGTCGGGTAGGAGGAACCGCATCTCGGTATTCCGGTCAGCTGGTAGTCGAATCTTCCCGCACGGGGAATGGGCCAGCCGCCCGTACTCGACAGCGATCCGCAACGGGGCCGACAGCGTCTCGAAGATTGCGCCGGATGGGACGCCCATCAGTCCGGAATCCGGTTCCTCGCGAGTGCTCAAGGCCATGGGAAAACCCTTTCGTTTCGAGCATGGCCCGCGGTTGGTGGCGGCCTGCAAACGTCATGGAATCTCTACTCAAGCCTGTTTCGTGACGGGCCATCCCGCGGAAACGGAAGCGGACCACCGCGCCAGCCGCGCCTACCTGAAATCCCTGGTAAAGCATGGCCTGGATGAGGTCGCGATTTTTATTTTGGCGCCCTTTCCGGGCAGCGCCTTGGCCGACCATCGCCGGCTTCCCATGGCGCGGAGACCTCACCTGATGAGCTTCAGCCCCCGAGACCGCGTGGGGTGGCCGATTTTGGCGCGGCGGCGGCGAGAATTGATCCGAACGTTTCTGTTTGCCCGCATGTGGAAAGGAAGCGCACCATGGCTGCAACTCGGGCGGGCATTTTTCGGCCGTCCCGCCACCAAATTGGAAAACCTGCCGCGGCGCATTTGGTTCCTGTGGAGGTCGCGCGCCAGGAGCCGCAAGAGGAAATGTCGCGGACAGTGCTCCTAAACCCATCCACGGTGTTTGCCTGAACCGATGTGGAATGCCCGGAAAGGGATGAGCATATGTGAAGGAAAAGGGTATGAGTAGGTGCGGGCCTCCCTGATCATCAACCCCAAAAAGCCCTCTTAATATCTAGGTTTGAAAGCTTTACAACAACACTCCAAAAGCCTGACAAAGAGATAACGGCTCCATAACAAAAGACTAACAATACGCCGATATGATGGCGCCGTTGTGGGAAAACTTATGAACTTAGGTAGGGAGCGAGATGAAAACCAACGATTTCTTTGTGTTCAAACCTGGATTTTTTTTGACCCTCATTTTCAGTATTTTCAGCCTGGCCGGCCTGGCCCAAAACAACGGCAGCATCAGCGGCGTGATCTACGATCAAGGTTCCGGCGATGAGTTGCCTGGCGTGGTGATCCGCCTCGACGGCACACAATTTTCCGCGGCAAGCGATGTCAATGGCAAATTTGCTATGAAAGGTTTGCCGGAGGGGAGTTATAACCTGGTCGCCACCATGATGGGTTTCTCTCCGAGAACCGTGGAAAACATTCAAGTCAAGGCCGGTGAAGCGGTCACGGTAAACGTGGAATTGGTAGTGGAGGGAATTCAGGCCGAAATGGTCGTCACTGCCGAGTTGGTCAACAGCACCGAATCGAGTATGTTAAAACATCGGCAGAAGTCCAACGCCATCAGCGACGCCATCAGCGTGGAACAGATTTCCAATTCCGGCGGCAGCAACGCGGCCGACGCGGTCACCAAAATCACGGGCGCCTCCGTGGTGGGCGGCAAATACGTCTTCATTCGCGGATTGGGCGACCGCTACACGAGCACCCATCTCAATGGTGTGGAATTGCCAACATCCGATCCCGACGCCAACTCCTTTCAGGCGGATCTCTTTCCTTCCACCATTCTCGATAATATTGTCACCCTGAAATCCTTCACCCCCGACAAACCGGGCAATTTCAGCGGCGGCATCGTGGATATCGGCACGCGCAACTATCCCGACAGCCTGACGCTCGGCATTTCCTATTCGACGTCTTTTAATACAAGCACCACCTTCAACGACGATTACCTGTTCTATAAGGGCAGCGGCACGGATTGGCTTGGAAGCGACAACGGCCTACGGGATATGCCCTCCGTTCTCAACGATCCCAACGTGGCGATCCCCGACATCATCCAAGCGCGGACCAATCAGGAACAAGCGCAATTACTGGACGATATTTCCAAGTCCTTCGTGCCGGTCATGAGCTCCTCCCGCAAGGATGCGCCCATGGATCAGGGTTTTTCGGTTTCCCTGGGCAACCAACTCGATCTCTTCGGAAAACCTCTGGGATTTATCGCCTCCCTTTCCTATAGTCGCGGTTACGATTACTTCGACAACTGGAAAACCGCGCGCTGGAAGTTGACCGAGGGCGCCCAGGTCGCGGAAACGCTGGTCAACCAAAGCGATTTCATCGGGGAAAAAGGCGAGGACAAGGTCACCTGGGGCGGACTGGGAACCCTGAGCTACACGCCGCATCCCAACCACGAGCTGATCTTCAACTTTATCCGTACCCAAAGCGGTGAGTCGTCCTCCCAATACTATCTTGGCCAGTGGCCCGAGCAGTTCTCTTCCAACAACGCCTTCCTGGAATCCCGCGTGCTGAAGTACACCGAACGCACGCTCTCCTCCCTCCAGTTGCAGGGCAACCACTACCTGCCCGAATTTCTGGGCATGGAGCTGGATTGGACCGCCTCCATCGCGGATACCCGGCAGTACGAGCCGGATACCCGCATCTTCACCGACAACTTCTCGAATAGAACGATCAATGGCGAACCGACCCGCGTGTACAGCATCACCCGTTCCATTTACAACAACCCCGCGCGCTACTTCCGCGATCTGGAAGAAGAGTCCAACAGTTTCAACCTCAACGCCTCCATTCCCTTCCATCAGTGGGCGGACTTGCGCGGCAAGGTTAAGCTAGGCGGGGCTTTCAACGACAAGGAGCGGGGCTTCCGGGAACGCCGCTTCGAGTACGTGAGAGAAAGCAATATCCGCTACGACGGCGATCCGAAAACCTTCTTCAGCCGCGATAACCTGGGCATTATCGGCTTCAATGAAACCACCAACCGTTACCTATTCGGCAATGTAATTCAGGATGCGCCGGACTCCCGCGGCGGCGACTACGACGGCCAGGAAGAGATCACCGCC
>JBGTRP010000899.1:0-3125 GCA_041940685.1 Acanthopleuribacteraceae bacterium | reverse complement strand
CGCCGCATTTGGTCGGTGGCGCTCAAACGGCTCTACAGCGCCAATAGCCGCGGCCAGAAGCTCAAATACCATATTCAGACCAGTGGCCGTTCGCTCCACGCCCAGGAAGTGGATTTCAACGACATCCGCACCACGCTGCAGGCGCTGTACGCCATTTACGATAACTGCAACTCGCTGCATACCAACGCCTATGACGAGGCCATCACCACGCCCACCGAGGAGAGCGTGCGGCGCGCCATGGCGATTCAGCTCATCATCAACCGCGAGTTGGGCCTGGCCAAGAATGAAAACACGCTGCAGGGTTCCTTCATCATCGAGGAACTGACCGATTTGGTCGAGGAAGCCATCCTCACCGAGTTTTGCCGCATCTCCGATCGCGGCGGCGTGCTTTCCGCCATGGAAACCATGTACCAGCGCGGGAAGATTCAGGAAGAATCGCTGCATTACGAGACCTTGAAGCACAACGCCGAATTGCCCATCATCGGAGTCAACACCTTCCTTAACCCCAAAAAAGAGGATGCGCCGGCTATTCCCGAGCTGATCCGCTCCACCACGGCCGAGAAGGAACAGCAAATCCACAACCTGGCCTGCTTCCAGGAATTCTTTGCCGATCACAAGCAGGAACGGCTCGAGGCGGTCAGACAGGCCGCGGTTCACAATCAAAATATTTTCGAACCCCTGTTACAAGCCACCCGCTTTTGTTCCCTGGGTCAAATTTCGGAGCTGCTCTACCAGGTGGGCGGCCAGTACCGAAGGAACATGTAGTGCCGCTGCAAAAGGTTCATCGGGAGCTCTCGGCGGTCGACCGGGAAACCATTTATCACCTCGGCCACTACGATCTGGATTTTCAGGACGGCAGCCAGCGGTTCCAGCTCCATGCCAGAATTTGCGGCGAGCCGTCCTGTCTATGCGACAACCTTCAAATCGATTGGCTGGCATCGGAAAGCATGATCCAAACCTGGTACACGGCCCAGCGCGAGTGGCGCGACCAGCGCCACCAAGACCTTCACCCCGAGCTGGTTTCCGTATTTCGCATCGTGGAAGAAATCCCGAGCTTCCAGGAACGCTACCAACACCTGGTTTATCTAAGGCGGCGGCAGGTGCTGGAATCGCTCGGCAGGTTGGAGCCTCCTTTTGCCGTGCAACTCCCGGCCGAGGTTATCGAATCGGACGCCGACCCGGAAAACGGCGTATTGGGAACGGTGCGGCCCGATGCGGAAGCGCCTCCCCTCGCCTATGGTTTAGAGTTTTGCGGCGATCCTGAATGCTTTTGCGACAACCTCTTCCTTGTGCTGCAGGAGGAGCATGGACCCCGAAGCATTTGTATCCAATCCGATGATTCCTGGTCGGAAATGGAACAGAAAACCCGATCTCCCCACGGGGTTTCCAAACTCAAAGCGAGCTTGAAATCAGCCAAAACCTTTTCGCGCCAGTTGGAATTCTTCCGCATGGAGCGCATGCTGCACAACTATTTTCGCTTCGTGCGACGTTACGCTTAAAACCCGGAGGGCCGTAACAGGAAGCAAGCCAGCCTACCGTGAAAGGGAACGGACGCGCCGTGCGTTAATCGGGAGGAGGGGCCTGACCATCTCCTATTACCACGGGCGCACACGGAAAATTGCGAACAAATTCCACGAACTTTTCCAGGAGCCGGTCACCGGATTCCGCTATTTTTTCATCCAGTATGGTGGCGTAGGCCTTTTGATTCTGATTGGAACACCGCGCGTGAAGGTAAAAATTGACCTTGTTGAAATAAAAGAGGTCCATGTCGCCGGTTTCGAGAATGATCTCTTCAGCGTCCACCGTGTGGCGCAAACCTTCTTCCAGGTTTCCTAGCAAAATCAAATAAAAGCCCGCATCGCTCAGGCACCGAGCCTGGCCGTTCACATTGCCGATCCGCTCATAAAACTCCAGGCCCCTGTAGCTGGTATCCAAGGCAACCGCGTATTCAGCGCGGCTAAAATGGATTTTGGTCTTGGTTTCGTAGTAGAAGCCCCAATGGACGCTGTCCGGCGGCAGATCCATGGAAAGCGCCAGGTCCAGGTAATTCTCGGCCAACTCGATGTCGTCCCTGGTAAAGAGAAACTTGGCAATGGCGATGTAAACCTGGTGAACATTGCCCACCTTCCCCAAATCGGAGTAAATGGCCGCGGCCCGCTGAAAGGTGTCCAGCGCCGAAATCGCGCCCTGCTTGTCTCGCAACAGCCCCTGGAGGTATAGGCAATCCGCGCGGGTCTTGCGATCTACATTTTCGCTGTGAAGCACCGAACGCACCAACTCGCGAGCCTCTACCAGGCGACCCTCGGCGTAAAAACTCCAGGCCTGAACAAATTTCTCCCGATCCGTGCGGGGTTCCGCGACCCAGGCAAGCGCCGCTCTCGGCCCCGCTGTCACGAGTAGCCGAAAGCCTCGTGCGGCATATTCGGTGGCCGCCGCCCCGATCACCAACGCCAACATTCCCATTGCGAGAATCTTTCTTGGGTGGGCTCTCCATAATAGCCCAAGGCGTTTGAGCCGGTAGGCAAGGCGTTTGAGCCGCACCCGCAAGGGCAGCCTTAAACGATGCGCGGTTCCTCCTCCACATTGAGGGCAGTGAAAAGAAAAATCCAAATGCGCCGCTTTTCGAACCACGGTCGGCGGGTCGATATCCATCAGCCCGTGATAGCCGCAAGTACAGGCCATCTCGCTGACGGAATCATAGGGAAGTGAACCCTTCAAGCCGTAAATCAGCAACAGAAGGCGGTCAAGGGATTCCTTCTCGGCGCATTTCGGTGGCATGGCCCCTCCAGGGTTGTTTTCATGCTACCATAAACCGAATCAAAAAATGTAGATGAGATTTCACGAAATTAACAGCGAATTTACTCGCTCTTATTTTTTCTTGTATAAAATGTATTTCGCAATTTAATATAAAAATTCCCTAGGTCACGCGGGTGATTGGCTTTGGAAATAAACCCATCGGGCCCGCCGTATCCATGTGAATGGTTCCATGCCGCCAGGCCGGCGCCCTTGGATCGCGGCAAAGACTCGCCAGTCTGGCGCTTAGGACAATAGCGCCTGGCGATTGGGGGCCAGGGGCTCGCAATCTTTGCTGGCCAGGAATTCAGGTCGCGGCTTGGCCACTGGAT
>JBGTRP010000898.1:0-3125 GCA_041940685.1 Acanthopleuribacteraceae bacterium | reverse complement strand
TTTCTTGTTGCTTGCAACTGCCGCCTTGGCGTTCCGAAAACACCACACAAGAGTAAAGGTTTGACCGCAAAGGCGGCTAGCCTCAGACCCCTTGGTTAGGGAAAACCCCGGCGCCTCACGATCAAGACGCCGGCCGATTTACTGGTTCGGAGCCTTTGTCCATGCCGTCAAAACGACCTCTCTTCTTCGATCTTCATATCCTGCCCCTTTTTCGCATCACCGAACGGGAGGCCATGCTGTCGGAGTTTGATTTGTGGGATTACCGGCGCGTAAGGGAATGCCGGGAGGAGATTTTGCGCCGCATCGACCCCAATCATCCCGAACACAACGCTTCCCTGCCGCCACGGGGCGTCGGCGGACCCTGGCCCGAGGAATGGATCGCGCTCTTTCGCCGCTGGGTGGCGGAAGGCTGCCGTAACTTGGAGTTGGCGCGGGCGGATCGGTTGCGATTCTATCGTATCGACCTTGGCCGTTACCGGCTAGTGGCGCGGGGCCGGCATCCTGGACCCGGATATGGTTGTTGGCTGCAGCGGCTCAATCAAACCATCCACCCCAGGGAGTATGTGCTCTACAGGGAACCGCCGCGTTCCTACAAAGCCGGTGGACCGACCGACTATGAAATAGAGTTGGTTTTTCAATCCTGCGTGCCCTTGAAACGGGTGCTCGTACTGACCGGACAGGAAACCCAATCCATACCGCTTCATGAGCTCGAATCCGGGAGGGGCTAAACCCCGAGCGGAGGTGTTGAGGCCATCTGATATTTAATGCTTGAAGTGGCGGGTATCGGTGAAATAGAGGGCGATGTCGTGTTCGTTGGCGGCTTCGATCACCTCGTCATCGCGGATGGAGCCGCCCGGCTCCACGATAGCGCGCACGCCTGCCGCGGCCGCGGCGTCGATGGAGTCCCGAAACGGAAAAAACGCGTCGGAGGCCATGGCGCTGCCGGCCACCGCGAGGTTGGCCTCCGAGGCCTTGTGAATGCCGATGCGCGCGCTGTCCACCCGGCTCATCTGACCCGCGCCGATGCCCACGGCCCCGTCCGCATTCGCGTACACGATCGCATTCGATTTCACATGGGGTACGATGCGCCAGGCAATTTCCAGCGCCGCCATCTCGACTTCGCCGGCCCCGCGTTTGGAAACCAGGCGCCAATCGCCGGTCGGCACTCGTTTACGGTCCTTGTCCTGCAAAAGGAAACCCTGATCCAACAGCTTGAAGTCCAAGCCGCCGTTTGCGGCTGTTTCCGGTTGTGCGCGCACTTCCAACACCCGCAGGTTCTTCTTGCGGCGGAATCGCTTCAGGGCCGCTTCGCTGAACGCCGGTGCGATCACCAACTCGGCAAAGGCCTCGTTGATGGCCTTGGCGGTATCCAGATCCACCTCGCGGTTCAGAGCGATGACCCCTCCGAATGCGGAAACCGGATCGACCTCGCGGGCGCGGCGAAAGGCCTTTTCGAGTTGCTCGTGGCACCCCACGCCGCAGGGGTTGGTGTGTTTCACGATCACCGCGGTGGTCCGCTGGAAATCAATGACGCAACGCCAGGCGCTTTCCAGGTCGACCAGGTTGTTGAAGCTGAGCTGCTTGCCCTGGTGTTGGAAAACCGCACCGCCGGTCGGTTGGTCTTCCGGCAGGTACAGCGCGGCCCGCTGATGGGGGTTCTCGCCATAGCGCAGGCCTTGGTCACGACGGGCGCTGAACCGGAACACCGGGGGCAACCCGCCGTCTTTTTCGTGAACCAAACCCTGTTCCGACAAGTGAACCTCGTCCAACCAATCGGCAATCTTCATGTCATAGGAGAAGGTATGGTGAAAGGCTTTTTGCGCCATTTCCAGGCGGAAGCCGGGATCCGGAAGGCCGTCCTCGGCCACGGCTTCCAAAAATCGGTCGTAATCGCCGGGATCGGTAATGACGGTGAGGTTCTGAAAATTTTTGGCCGCCGCGCGGACCATGGTCGGTCCCCCAATATCGATCTGCTCCACCGCCTCCGCGACGGTCACGTCTTGCCGGGCGACGGTTTGTGCGAAGGGGTAGAGGTTGACAACCACCAATTGGATCGGCGCGATTTCATGAGACTCCAATTCGTCCCGATGCGTGTCCAACTCGTAGCGCGCGAGCAGCGCGCCGTGGATGCGGGGATGCAGGGTTTTCACCCGGCCGTCGAGAATTTCCGGAAAACCGGTGACCTCGCTTACCTTGATCGGCTGAAGACCCGCTTCCCGCAAATGTTGGAATGTGCCGCCCGAACTGACGATCTCGAAACCTTTCTCCGTCAGGGCCGCGGCAAGGGCCGCGATCCCAGACTTGTCCGACACACTGAGCAGCGCGCGTTTTTTGACCACCTTCATGAAAACAGACTCCCAGCGGTTGGATTTTCGAGGGAACCGCCAACGACCGCCGTGGGATTTCGGTTTAGGGAGAAGCTGGTTTCCCCACGGAATAGTTGCCTACAAAAGGGGTTCGGCTCAGATCCCCATTGGCCGCGGACCAGGCATCATACCAAAGAAAAGCCGTAATCTGCGCCAGGTTGGAAAAATAATTGCTGCACACGCCGAACACCGCGGACCGTTCATCGAAAGCGTGGCGGCTATTGAATCCCACGCCGGCGAATTTGTCCTGCAACAGGCGCGCGTACTGGACTTTCATGGCGGAAATATGGGCCAACTCCCGCTGAGTGCTGCGCCAGGCGGGGCCGTTGCTTGGATAACCCCGAAACACGAAGCGGTAGCGGTTGAGCTTGCGGTTGAGGTAGTAGTGAAAGCCCTCGCTGACACGGGGGTCCACGCGGTCGGCCGGATTGGTGTAAACCGCGGTCAGGCCCGCCACCACACCCATTTGAGCGACCACATCCTTGAAGCCCCGCTGGTTGTTGATCATTTCCGTGATGGCCCGGGTTTCGCGCATGATGCGCTCTTCGCTGATCTCGGCAAGCGGTACCCTCAGCCCTTGCTCCAAGCCGCGAAACAGAGACTTCGAATGCCGTTTGACCAGCATTTTTAGGCTGCCCGGTAAGATGGTGTAGGCCTTGTATGTTGCGTAGCGCGAATTTCGACGAAGCGCTGAACGATTGCGTCAGAATAAACGCCAAACAGACAATAAGCACGGCCTCGGTCACAAATATGACGAGT
>JBGTRP010000897.1:0-3125 GCA_041940685.1 Acanthopleuribacteraceae bacterium | reverse complement strand
TGGTTTCCACGCGCCGCACGCGCTTGCAGGTCCCGCCAAAGGGTTTGGGAGAAAAACTCGAACTTTCCCGAGGGTGTGCGCAGCACCTCCTCCCAGCTTTCAAAACGATATTCCTCATCCGCCCAAAAGCCCTCGCGGAAAAGCGCTTTCATGAATTGTTTCTCAGATTTTAAGGATAGATTGCCCCTGCCCGATTGGTAGAGACCCAACAAACGGATATTCATCGCCTCCCTGAAGTCCCGCCATGGAAAGGCGTTCGCCATGGAGCCGCCCAAACGGCGCGCGAGCTCGATGATCACATCGCCCGTTGCCATAGTTTGGTGGGTGGGCGCGACCACGGGCGCGCGCACTCCATGGACCGGAAATCCGGTCGCCGGCGCGGGCGCCGCGTCCTCCCAGCGTTCGAGATAACTTTGATCGGGAAGAATGAGGTCCGCGGCGGCTTGCGCGGTTTCATCGAGAAAAGGCGTGAAACTCACCACGAAGGGAACTCTTTGCAGCGCCGCGGCCCAGCGATCGGGATTCATCCCCGCGTACGCCGGGTTGGCGTAATAGAGCAGCAAGGCATCCAGCGCCGGCTCGCCCTCGCGGGCGAGGATCTCGGGCAAGGCTTCCAGCGCGCCATCGGCGAAGGGGAACCGGGTTCCGCCAGCACCGTCCAATCGCTCCCGCTCCAGGGCGGCCCGCCCGATTTCATCGAGCCCCGGTGCCGCCCAATCGCGGTAGGGCGGCCAGCGCTGCGCCATCGTGCCGCCCTCCCGGTCGATGGCGCCCAGCAGGGCGTTGAGCGCATGTATCGCCATGGCGACGCCGAGTCCGTTTTCGGTCTGGGTCACGCGGGGGCCGGCCACCACGAGCGCGGGCCGCTCCGCGGCCATTTCTCGGGCCAGACGGACCAGATCCTGCTCAGGTACGGCGCTTGTCCCGGCCACTTTTTCAGGCGTGTATTCGCTTTCCAACAGGGTGCGGAAGCCCTCATTAGCTACGCCATCCTCACCGGTCCAGGGCTCAAACCCGAAACCCTGTTGCTCGACGAAATCCCTGTCGTAAAGATTTTCCCGCACCAACACATGGGCCAGGCCCAACACGAAAGCCGCGTAGCTGCCCGGCGCGAGCGAAACCCATTCATCGGCATTGGCGGCCGTGCGCGTGGGAGAGGGATCGGCGACCACGATCTTGCCGCGCACACCCTTGCGCCCACTTCTCAGGTTGGCCGCGGCGCGCGCGAAGTGAATCGCCTGGCAACTGGATTCCATGATATCCGCGCCGATCGCCAGAATATAGCGCGTCCTACCCCAATCATGAGCGGGCGGGTCTTTGAGGCCCTGCATCAGGTACAGCGCCTGAGCCTGGGCCGCGGGTCCGCGCGACATGCCGTCCCACAGGTTGGGCGTCCCGTACACGCGGCAGAAACGGGACCACAAATCCAGCATCATGCCGCGCTCCCGGCCGCAGATCACGCCCAAGCGATGGGAACCGCCTCCCAGTCGCAAATCTTTCAGATGCCGAGCCACCTCCTCCAAGGCGACTTCCCAGCCGATCAGCTCCCATTTGCGGGAGCCCCGCGGACCACGGCGCCGCATAGGTTGATGAATGCGGTCGGGATCGTAGAGCGCCTGAAGCCCCGCGAGGCCGCGTGGACCGATCCCGCCCCGGTTGATGGGATTCTCCCGGTGACCCTCTATCTTGACCGCGTGCCCGCCTACCACCCGCAGCTTAATGCCGCATCCCGCCGAACATTGGCCACAGGCGCTTACCTCGAAGGACTCTTGGTAATGGCTCCATTTGTAGGCATCCGCTGCCGGCGGCTTCTTCAGGGAATAGGGATCGCCATCGCGGCAAGCAACCGCCCCGCCAAGCAACAAGGACGCGCCGGCTTTGAAAAACCCTCTTCTCGTTTGGGCTTTGGGGCTCATGGACGGGTCCCTCCTATTTGTGGCAAACCAGACACTCCAGCGAGGCGCCTCGTTCTTTATGGCAATCCATGCAAGCGGCCATGGAATGCAGAGCCGCGCGCGGCGCGCGCACCGGCTGGGTTTGTGAACCCACATCGCCATGGCATTCCCGGCAACTCATGGCCGCGAATGTCACATGAGCGCGATGGGAAAAGTAGACATGTCCCACATTGCGGTTGGCCGCCTTGAAGGGCATGCTCTTGCGCGCCTTGCGATAGGCGCGCACCTTGGGTTCCTCCGGACTTTCGCCCTGGGGTTTGCGATGACATTTGTAGCAGTCGTTGGTGCTGGGAAAACCCGCGCGGACACTGGTCTCCGCCTGGTGGCATTCCGCGCATTCCATTTCCTCGCCCTGAACATGAATGGCATGGTTGAATGCAATTGGTTGGATCTCGGGGCTGGCAGCGCGGCGCAGGGCTGCAGCTTGCACCCCGGCCCAAAGCAAAAGCGCCGCGAACGCGAGCCAGGAGAAAGCCGAGCGTTTCACGACCGAACCCTTTCAGAGGGAAAATCCTCGGAAAACAGGGCCGAGCAAGGAACGCGGTGTTCGCGCTTCCGGCGGCCAAGGTCTCGATGCCGGGGATGCGAATCAAATCCGCCCACCGCCGCCAACCGCATGGCGTCAATCCGCCTCTTCCCGAAGCGTGACTAGCCACGCGACCATGGCCTCCAGATCTTTCTCGCCCCCCTTAAATTTTTTTTCGTGTTTTTCGCCATCGATCTCCACCTCGCGCAGCAACCACTGGCGCAAAAACTCCGCATCGTATTTTGCGCCGGTGCCTGAAATGTCGGAGATTTCAACCTCTTCATCCTCCTCGAACTCCATGGCCGCCAGCCCCTCGGAAACAACGCTATGGCATTCATTGCATTGCTCCTCAAAAATCTTGACCGCTTTTTTT
The DNA here is from genome assembly GCA_041940685.1 of Acanthopleuribacteraceae bacterium. Lineage (GTDB taxonomy): Bacteria > Acidobacteriota > Holophagae > Acanthopleuribacterales > Acanthopleuribacteraceae > JBGTRP01. Next base: position 271 of record JBGTRP010000897.1, on the reverse strand, counting down.
GAGGAAGGGGCCGCCGCCATGGAAATGAGGGTGAATAGCGCGCTACAGACCCAAAAAGAGCAAATCAAAATGACTGATGATTTTCCAGGATACTTGGCCATATGCAACTCCTCTCGTTTCAATGCCTGAATGGGGTCGGAAAGGCGGTCGGCGGGGATCACGTTGCCGGGGAACGGGTTGCCGGTCAGCGGGTCGATCGGCGCCGCCAGCGAGCAGCCGGGGATCGACGGGCCGGAGAAGTCGCCGCTCCTCTCCGCCGCCGTCGGCACGA
>JBGTRP010000896.1:0-3133 GCA_041940685.1 Acanthopleuribacteraceae bacterium | reverse complement strand
GTCAGGCCCTTGACTCGTAGCGGACCCTTGCGTTCCGCGCGGCTCATGGCTTCGACCTTGTCGAAATCGCGGCGGCGCAGATGGGCGTTGATGCGCGCGATCAACTCTTTGATGGAAAAGGGTTTGGTGATGTAGTCATCGGCGCCCTTGTTGAGCCCTTCCACGCGGTCGCTTTCCCGGCCCTTAGCGGTGAGGAAAATGATCGGCGCCTTGATTCCGTTTTCCCGCAGGTTCTCACAGACATCCAGGCCGCTGAGCTTGGGCAGCATGATGTCGAGGAGGATCAGATCCGGATTGTGCATGATGGCCTTGGACAACGCCTCGTCGCCGCGTTCGGCCGAGATCACCTCAAATTCCTGAAAGGTGAGTGCGTCCACGATACCCTCGCGGATTTTGGGTTCATCTTCGACCACCAGGATCCTTTTGCGCATAGGTGCCTCCGTTGGCCTTCATCTTAGCATAGGGAGGGCCGCGCAATGGTTAACGGAACCGGGGTGTGCAAGGCTTTCCGATCGTAAGCGCCGCTCTCCGCGGGTTGGCTCAACCGCCCGGGGGGAGGGCGTTCGCAACGGTCTCCTCAGGGGCGGGGCCGCCAGGTGAAATCGGTCTTCACCCACCGGCGCCATTTTTGGTAGGCGGTCTTGGCCTGATCCCGATTCAGCATGTCGGCCAGGCGTTGCCATGCCTCAGGATCGCACTGGCCGAATCCGTGTTCCTGTACGTAATCGGAAGACCAGAAGGGCAGGGTTGCCTGGAGAATGCGGTACTCCGCCTCATAACGCTCGGTGGCCGATAATTGCGGCAGGTAGGTGTCGACCACCAGGCGGTAACAGGCTTCCGGATCCGCGAGCACGTCGGCCATGCCGCGGAAGGTAGCGGTCAGAAAGGCGTGGACCAGTTCGCGGTTCTCCCGATAAAAGGTCCGGTTGGTCATCAGGCCCACGCCGGGGAAGCCGCGCCGCGTTCCCGGCGTCCGGATGTGGGTCGCCACGCCCAGCGAATCCAGCCGCACCGGTTCGTTGTTGATATAACCGACGACCGCGTCGACCGTACCCTGTTGCAGCGCGGTCACCTGGGTGAAGCCGATCGAGATGGGTTGTATTTGGGACAGGTCCATGCCCATTTCGTGGAGAATGGCTTTCAGACCTAGATAGGAAGAGCCATAGGGTCCGCTGATGCCGACGCGTTTGCCGCGCAGCTTCTTCGGCTCGAGAATGGGCTCGCGCGCGATGAGCGCGATGGGGTAGCTTTGGTAGAGCGTGGCCACGTGGAGCAGCGGCAGGCCGCGAAGGACGGCGTTCAGGAAGGCGTCCGGGTCGGCCGATCCGATTTGGACCTTGTTGAGAGCGATCAGCTTGTAAACATCGGGACCCATGGTGTAATCCAGCTCCAGATCGATGCCCGCCTCGCGGTAATAGCCGCGCGCGAGCGCCACGTAAAAAGGCGCAAACTGAACATTGGGAATATAGCCGGCGGCGTAAACGACCTTGACCGGTTCGGCCATCAGGCAAAACAACAGGGGCAACATCATTTGGGTCTCCTTTTGTGATGCCAGGGTCCGATCAGCATCAGCTCCAAACTTACCGTAATCATATAAAAACTGATGCCGATGAGGGCGAGAATGATGATGGCCACAAAGAGTTGCGCGGTATCCAGGAGACCGTTGGCCTCCAGGATCAGGTGACCCAAACCCTCGCCACTGCCCATGAACTCGCCCACCACGGCGCCGATTACGGCCAGGGGCGCGCCGATCTTCATTCCCGCGAGGATTCCGGGGATGGCGCTGGGCAACTCCAGGTACTTGAATCGTTGCCACTTGTTGGCGCGCAGACTGCGTAGCAGGCGCGAGTGGAGACGGGACTGCTGGTGAAAACCCGCGATGGTGCTGATGGCCACCGGGAAATAGACGATCAGAGCGGTCACCAGAATCTTGGTGCCCAAACCATTGCCGAACCACAGTATCAAAAGCGGGGCAAAGGCGACCAGGGGAATGGAGTTCGCACCGATCAGATAGGGGGTTACCACCTTCTCCAGCACCCGGATTTGAGAGATGGGATAGCCGCTGAGAATGCCGAAACCAATGCCGAGAAGATACCCGGCCACAATCTCAAGCGTGGTTACCCGCACGTGATGCTGCAGGGCGTCGGCGGCCATCAGTTCCGAAAAACGCTGCCAGACTTTCAGCGGCCCAGGGAACAGCCAGAGCGGAGGGTCGAACCACAGAATGGCCAGTTGCCAGAACAGCAACACCGAGCCCAGCAAACCCAACACCAGGGCTGCCTTGCGCAGCACGAAATTAAGAATCTTCATCGTGGGGAACCACGCGCGGCAGATTGGGTTGAATGGGCAGCACCTCGCGAATATTGCGCACGATTTGGGTGAATTCCCGCGAGTGAAAGGTATCGAAATCGCGCGGCCGGGCGATTTCAATCTCAAACTCGCGCACGAAGCTGCCCTGTTCGAGTATGAGGATGCGATCGGAGAGGATGACGGCCTCGTTGATGCTGTGGGTCACGAACAGGATGGTTTTCTGGGTTTTCTCCCACAGTTTCAGCAGGTTGATGTTGAGGTTATCGCGCAGGATCGGGTCCAGCGCGGAAAAGGGCTCGTCCATCAACAGCAGGTCGGGGTCCTGGACCAGGGCGCGGGCGATGGCGACCCGCTGCGCCATGCCGCCGCTGAGTTGGAAGGGATAACTAAAAGCGGCATAATCCATGCCCACCTTCCTCAAGGAGGCGTGAATCATGGTTTCCCGTTCCTTCTTGGGGATGCCTGTAATTTCAAGCGGCAAGCCTACATTGCGGAAAACCGTACGCCAGGGCAGTAGCGCGGGCCGTTGGAACACATAACCGATTGAGAGCTTTTTTTTAGAACGGACTATGGTGCCGGCTGTCGGCCTCGTCAACCCCATAATCAGGTCAAGTAGGGTGGATTTTCCGGAACCCGAGCGTCCCACGATGGTGACGAACTCGCCCTGGCTAAGGTGGAAGTTCAGGTTTTTCAACACATCCAGGCTATGGGCGCCGTGTTTGAAGGTTTTGGTCAAATCATGGATTTTAATCAAGCGCGCCCCTTTTTTGCGATCCGAGCCAGTTGATATGGGTCCGCGCCAGGGAGGCATGGTCCGGGTCGA
>JBGTRP010000895.1:0-3137 GCA_041940685.1 Acanthopleuribacteraceae bacterium | reverse complement strand
GCTGGAGAATCGATTCCAAACAGGCGAGATCTTCAGCTTCCCCACGGATGAAACCACCGTCGATGACCTGGACGCCACCACGCCCACGCTTTCCGACGCGTTGCTGGCCGCCTTCGCCGCCAACGGCATCGTCCTCGATCCCGGTTCGACCACCATCACCGCCACCATATCGGGTTGCTCCTGGTCGTTGGCGACGGGCGCGGTCACCTACTACATCGTGCGCCAGGCCGGCGCCATGACGGTTTACGATGAAAATACGGCCTTCGCCATGGTGAAGACCCCGATTCCGCCAAGCCCCTACGGCGGCAATCTGAGTACGCCCTGTTTGACCACCTCATCCAACGTGGGGCTCAACCCGCAATTGGTTTCTCAGGATATTGCCAACAGCAACGGCTTCAACCTGGGCTTCAACCCGGATCAGACCGCGGTTCCCTTTGGAGACTCGCAAACCTATTACTGGTACGCGGGCAGCCTGTCGGTGGCCACGGGTGAATTGGTGGAGACGCCCATCGAATTCGGCGCGGTGAACCTGCGCGCGGCCGAACCCATGGAACAGTACCGCGACGGCATGTACGCGGCCCTGATCGTGGAGCCGCTGGGCGCGGAGTGGGAAGTGGACGCCGGCCAAAGGGCCGTGGCAACCGTGTACCGGCCCACCAGCCGGACGACCACCGATTTCCTGACCGGCACGGGCTCACGCGAGCTGCTGTTCCGCGAATTCGTGGTCCTCAGCCTTGAGGGCGCATTCCTCTGGGAGGGCGCCAGCGACGGCAGCTTCTCCGCCTACAACAACGGCGCGGGCCGCAACAAGCTCTACAACTACCGCGTGGAGCCGATGGCCTACCGTTACCCCACCAGCGAAACCCCCACGGGAGCGCCCCCGGGTTTCGACATCTACAACCGGCAATCCAACACCATCGTGATGACCGACCCCAGCAACATCTACTCCGGCGACCCGCAAACGCCGATCTTCCATGCGCCCGCTGGTTTGGAGGCGCGCGTGCGCTTCCTTTACGCCAGCGGCAAGGACCAGGATCTGTTGCTGGGTTACGGCCATGGCTGGCAGGAAGAGCCCTACATCAACGATTCCACCGAAATCGGCGATAACGAGCTGTCCCAACAATTGGGCACTCAGCAAGTCTTGGCCTTCGAACCGGTGAACATGGTGTTCCCCAGCGCGGGCGGCGCTGCCGAGGTGACCGGCGATTACCTGATCAGCGAGTACAATGGATACTGGTACGGGAACTGGAGCCTGATGCGCGTCAGCGATGACCTGGTAACCGTGACCCGCGCCAATAGCCGTGGCGACAATCTCTGGCTGCGCGGCCTGACCATGTCCGGCGATTCTCTGGCGGGCGGGGTTTCCGTCAGCCTTTCGTTGCTGGACGCGTCCGGCAACCTGGTGGCGGACCTGGGCGCGGTGACAAGCGGGGACAACGGGAGCTGGTTCCTGGTAACCCAGGTTTCGGTTACGGCCGGCGACCAGGTCTGCGCGACCATCAACGGCGGGGCCTGTGACCGGCCGGACGGAAGCGCCGCCACCGTTCCCATCCACGTTCCAACCCCGGCGATGAAGACCTCCGCCGCCAAGGCCGACCCGGCCGAGGCTACCGGAGGCCGCTGAACCGAGGCCAACATCCACCGAGCAGCCCGGATCTCCCTGCTGGGATTTCCGGGCTTGGTTTCTTCGTTGTTCAGCCAGCCTGAATTGACGAACGGGGGATGTTAAAATGAGGAGATTTCCGCCTCATGTCACGCGCCTCCCTTCACGGGGAAAGCGGGTGAAAACCACATCCAGGTTTCGATTTTTATGCATTCCATTTTTCAAGAAATCCTATCCCTTATTCATCTCCATATCCCCTGGCGATCCCGGAAAAAAATGTACCTTTCCCGAGAAGGACGCCGGCAAGGGCGAGCCGCCCAACACCAAGATGATAAGGAGCTTTTACCTATGAAAACCGGGGTTTTGAACAACCTATTCTGCAAGAGTGCGCGGCGCTGGGCGGGCATTGCCTTGGCCGCAAGCTTGTTTGGGCTTTTACTTCTTCCTGCAAGGGCACAGGAGCGATCACCCGGGGCCTTGGATGCCAAGGCGCCCGAACCCTATCGCGCCAAGGCGGTTTCCGATAGCCTGGAGATCGAGCTTCAGGTAGACCACGTGGACCCGGCCAAGACGCCCGGCCGTTTCCAGGAAGGCGACCAGGTAGCCATCCGTTTCAGGGTCGCCGATACGGCCAGCCAAGCGCCCCTGCGAAGCTTGTACCCGGCGGCCTGGATGGAAACCCTGGCCAAGGGGGAAACCATCGACGCCAACAACTGCGTCAAGAAGGTGAAGGCCTTCCTCAGTGGAAGCCTGTTCTCCCAGGCGGATATCGATCTCAATGTGTTCTACGTGGTTAGTCTCAACCAGGACGCCACCATCACGGTGGTAGACCCCTTGTTCGGTTTCGGCGGCTCGCGGCTGCTGGGCATGGTTCAGTTGGAGGGGCGGGGCGAGGATTGGGCCCTTACCCGGGACCAGCAGCGGCTTTATGTCTCCATTCCGGACAAGAGCAAGATCGCGGTGGTGGATACGGCCTCCTGGAAGGTGATCGGTTCTGTGGAAGTCCCGGGCGGTCCCCAACGCATGTTGTTGCAGCCTGACGAGCGCTACCTTTGGGCGGCTTACGGCAAAAGAGGGTCCGGGGACGCGGGCGTCGTGGCGGTTGAACGGGATTCTTATCGAGTTGCCGCACGGATTCCCACGGGCGCCGGCGCCCATGACCTGGGCGCCGCTCCCCGCGGCGTTGTCCTCGAAGCGCAGGGTGAGCGGGAAAGTCTCGCCTTCCCTTAAAGGTGCCGCCAATCCCATCAGCATGAGATGAAGCCCGCCGGGCTCGAACACAACGCGTTCACCATCGCCCCCGGAGACATCGCCGAGGTGTCGTTGAGCTGGAACGACCCGGCCACCGACCTGGACCTGTGCCTGTTTGACCTGCAGGTCTCGGCACCCGACGGCTCACCCACGCTGATCACCTGCACGGAGAACCCCCAGGGCTCGGGCCAGCCGGCGACAGAAATCCTCAGCCTCTCGAATGAGACGGGGGCCGCACACCGGTATGGGTACGGGCTCGTGCAGCGTTCCGGACCTCAGACCA
>JBGTRP010000894.1:0-3137 GCA_041940685.1 Acanthopleuribacteraceae bacterium | reverse complement strand
CTCTTCGTCTCGTCGCGCGTAACGCTCAACGAAGAATCGTCCTTCAAGGTTCGCTGCAGGGTCAACGAGAATGTCTGAAAGTACGAACCGTCAGCGCCCGCGGGCATCAGCCCTGTCGCTTTGAACTGTTCGGCGATGTACTGGGCGGCCAGTTCGATCCCTTTGCTGCCAACGCCGCGGCCTTCGAGGTCATCGCTGGCCAGATAGTTGATGTGATCCATCCGCCGTGCGTTGATCCCGCGGCCGGGGTATGCGGATGCCTGGTTCTTCAGCGCCGGGCGATCCTCGTCATCCGGAAATGCGCGACCGCATCAATGCGCTGGTGAAGAAACGGGAATCCTTTCGCCCATTCGCCCCCGCGGTTTTGGAAGAACGCGCTGGCCATCATTTCGAGCTGGATCATTCCAGCCCGTTTATGCTGGAGACCTGCGGGGTGATCTCCAAGTTGAGTCTTCCCGCGATTACGCATGTGGATGGGAGCGCGCGGGTGCAGACCGTCCATCCGGATCACGCCCCCCGGTTCGCGGCCCTGCTGAGCGCCTTTGAGGCGGAGACCGGTTGCCCTCTGCTGCTCAATACCTCGTTCAACATGCGTGGCGAACCCATCGTGCGAACGCCGATGGAAGCGTTGATCTGTTTTGTTCGGGCGAGCATGGACTGCCTGGTTTTAGGGGATTTCCTCATTCCCAGGGAGGCGGCGCCCTCGTTTTGGAAATTGGGCCTGGATCTACTGCAACAATCGCGTGAATCTCCGGCCAGCCAACGGGTCTATTCATTTTTTTAAAAGGGCGTCACCACGGAGCCAGCCACATGCCTACCCGTCCAACGGAATCTCAAAAAATGCAAGCCAACCGGTTGGCCAGTTCGCTAATCGAATTTGAGCATCCCGGCAGGTTGCTGGCCTTGATGGAGCGCTTGGGTTTTTTAGCCCGAGCCACCAAACCGCGGGGCGGTGAGGCTTCAGGCCCCGTGACCGATGATAGGGAAGAAAACCAAGAAGGTCTGGTCGGAATTTGGGCCCCCCGTTCGGAACCGGGCGGCATGGCTTACCTGCGCGCGGTGGATGGGCTTGCCGCGGATCCCTGGGCGCCCGTGGAGCGTATTCCGCCCAAGGGTTCGCGCAATCGCATCATTTTGATTGGTGAATCCGTGGCGAGGGGTTTTTTCCATGACCCCTACTACAATCCCGCCCAGGCCTTGCGGGATGCATTGGAACTGGTTCGCACGGATGGCTATGAGGTTGTCGATCTGGCCCGTATCGACCAAAGCCCCGAGCCGATGTTGAACCTATGTCGCCAGGCCCTGGCCCTGCAACCCGAGGCCATGATCGTGTTGGCCGGCAACAACTGGATTGCCTGTGATGATTTCCCCGGCCCCCATGCGCAAGTCCTGGCGGACGCCCTACGCCAAACGGGCCATATGAAAGCCATCAATACGGCGATTGGAGATTTTGCCAGGGAAAAAACGGAGCGCTTGGTGCATGGCCTGGGGAATTTGGCTAGGGAAGCGGAGATTCCCTTGATACTGATGATCCCCGAATTCAATTTAGGCGGCTATGCCACGGATGGGGTGCGCGCCCCGCCGCGGCTCCCCGGCCTGGGCGCCAACGCGAATTGGTTGCGAACCTACGACGACGCGGTTGCCGCCTTTGAAGCGGGAGAGTGGTCTGCAGCCGCGGATTTGGCCCATAAACTGATGGCTCTCGATGGCGGGGTTACGGCAGCGGCGCCCGTGTTGCTGGCTCGTTGTTTTGCAAAATTGGGCGATCAAGCCGGCGCGCGCGACGCTTTGGAGCTTGCGCGAGATGCGGAGCTCTGGCGTTGGGACTGGGCTGTTCCACGCTGTTTCCAGGTTGTTCGTCAAACCATGCGGCTGGAGGCGCAAGCCTTTGAAGGGTTTCTTTTCCCCTTGGATTTGGCGGATCGATTTTGCGAATGGCTGGAAGGCGCGCTTCCCGACCAACGCCTATTCATGGACTACTGCCATCTTTCTCCGGAAGGCGCCAGCGTGGCCATGTCTTCCGCCGCAGCCATGATTGAAAAAATTCTACAGGGAGAACAGCCGGATTGGCGCAAACTCGCCAAGGCCTGCCCCAGCCCGCCGGCCGAGGTAAAAGCGCGCGGCCATCTGCTCGCCGCTGTCCACAATGCGTCCTGGGGCCAGGCTCTCGATGTGGTAGGGGCGCATTGCCGAGAGGCAGCCCGCCACGAAACCACCAGGCTGCCCGCCAAAGCCCTGGTCGACTTCCTGGGACGGCAGACCCCTCCGGTCTTGAGCGCCTCCTACGCGGAACTCGTTTCGGGCCAAGATTTGCCTCTTCTCTACCGGCTGGCGTCACTGGACCCGCGCCTCTTCTCTGTTTTAAGTGAAGGCCTGATTCGCGCGTTCAAAACGGTCGATGTCGATCTGGAACCCTGCTGGAGGGCGGTGCGGGAGGCGGAACATGATGTGACCAGTCGAACCGTGGATCTTCTCGAACCCTTCAACCACCTGACCTCATGGGTCCAACCCGAGGCGGGATGGCCGGAGCGTTCAACCTATTTCAAAGCCCACACAAGGAAAACGGATTTTTGGTTTTGGCGGGCCGAGCAGGCCGAGCTTGTTTGCGAAATAACCTGCCGCCTGCCGCGTGTTGAGGAAAACCCCACGCTCGTCGTTTGCTTAAACCAGGAAGCGGTCGCAAGGCTAAGGTTAACCCCAAAGTGGCAGGCGTTCCAGGTTCAGGTCGGTCCCGCCATGACGCGTGCGGGCCTCAACCGCTTGACGCTGCGATGGCCCCTGCCGCATAACTACGATGGTAGCCAGTCGTTACAGCGCTTGGCCGATCAATTGGAGATGGATGACGAGGTCGGCTTTTACCCCGTGCTGGGTGAGATCGCCGCTTTTACCATCACAAAAAGAGCGTGATGTTCCCTCAGGCCGGTTTTGCCTGCCTATCGCGGTATTCGCGAAATGCGGCGTATGCCCGGTCAGAAATCAAAGCGCGCGCCTTTTCGATCCTCGCCTCTACCGTCGCCGCCACCTCGTGCTCGATTTTCTCCGCGTGCAGGGCCTGGTCCAACAGGTTGGCGACCTCTATTTCAATTAAGCGCGAAAGGCATTCATGGCTGACCGGCATGATCCGATTTTGGATCTTA
>JBGTRP010000893.1:0-3141 GCA_041940685.1 Acanthopleuribacteraceae bacterium | reverse complement strand
GCTGCTCCGCGCGATGCGCGCCGGCGACGGCGCCGGCGGGGCGCCCGGCGGGGCGCCCGGCGGAGACGGAGGCGAAGCTGATGGAGGCGGACGCCAGGAAGGAGGCGGAGGCCGGGAGGAGGGAGGCGGGGAGCCCGGCGCGTGGCGGTGAGCGGCATCAAGGGCAAGCCGGATACGCCCTTTTACAAGGTGTCCATTTCCTACCTGAAGGGTTACAAGTCTACCGGACAGCTCACGATCTCCGGCCCGCGCGCCTATGCCAAGGCCCGCAAATGCGCCGAGGTCCTCTGGGGCCGCCTGGCGCGCGCCGGCTTTGAATACGAGGAAACCCTGACCGAGTATCTGGGCGCGGGTGTTTGTCACGAGGGGATCGCGCCCATTGCCGAGCACGCGCCCGAAGTGGTGCTTCGCGTGGGCGTCAAGGACCCCGACCGCGCCAAGGTAGACCGGTTCGGAAAAGAGATTGCGCCGCTGGTGACCGCGGGACCGCCGGGCGTGACCGGCTTCGCGGGCGGCCGGCCCAAACCGCAGGAAATCGTGGCCTATTGGCCCGCTCTGATCCGCAAAGAGCGCATCGATGTCCGCGTCGACGTGGTGGAGGTGTAAGCGTGAAAACCCTGAGTTTGGATAAACTGGCTCATGCACGATCCGGTGACAAGGGCGATGGCTCCAATGTGGGGCTGATCGCCTACAGCGATGAGGGTTACCGCCTGATCCGCGAACAAGTGACCGCGGAACGGGTAAAGGCCCATTTCGCCAAGATCTGCCATGGCCATGTGGACCGCTACGAGGTGCCCAATCTGCGCGCCTTGAACTTCATCCTCCACGACAGCCTGGGCGGCGGCGGCACCGAATCCATCAAGACCGATGCCCAAGGCAAGACCCATGGCATGGGCCTGCTGCAAATGGTAATAGAGGTTCCCGACGATTTCGAGGAAAGGCGGAGTTGACCCAAGTGGAGCGCGCGGCGCCTCACCTGGGAAAATAGAACCGCGGAAACACCGGGTAGGATCTTGTTTCCCCTATCAGCCATGCTGGCAAAGCGCGACCTCTGCTTCCTCGCGGGTGGAGAAGATGCGCACGACCTCGTTCATGCGCGTCAGCTCGAAGAGCCGCTGGACCCTGGGGCGCGGGTTGCAAATGGCGAGCTCTTCCTTGATGGTCGTCATTTGGAAGCAGTAGACGATGGCGGCCAAGCCGCTGCTGTCGATAAAGTCGACCCGGCCCAAGTCCAGCAAGACCAATGGGGACTCGCCGGCGATTAGCTCGGAGAGCGATTCCTTGAAGTCGGCGGCCAAATCCCCGTCGATGCGGTCGATATTTACGAACACGAGGAGAAAATCTTTTTCTCGGCTAACCTGAAACATCACGACTCACAACCGGTGCGATCTCAGTGGTTTCAACTCTAGTATCATTGCACGCATTTTTCACTAAAAAAATGCAATCGCCCGGCTATCCAGAGTCTTGCGGGTTGTCTCCCGGCCATTCGAGATGAAACGATAGGAGTTCGTCGGTATCTCACGAGACAAGATTCCAGATGCCGGCAGAAGAGCCTTTCCCACTTGCATCTGGTCTCTGGCTTCTGGAAACTGCCGGTTTGACAGAAGCGATCCCCACACTCAGCGTGATCCGCGCGTACGACGCTGGAAAGCCTTTGCCGAACGCTCCATCAGGTCCAGGCCCGCCACGCTGAGGGCGTTGAACCACAGCGCCTGGTTTAGGTTTCGGCGCCGTTGGCCGTGAAGGTGAACGATTTGGGCCCAAACCTCGCGCCAATGAGTGGGCGCCCGTTTTTCCGCCAAATCCTGCATGGCATCGCGAAAATCCGCGAAGATGGGCTGTCCCGGCAAACCCCGCGACAGGAGGCAAAGCTCGCGCGCCGCGGCGGTCAGATGATCGAGGAAATCCGGGAAACCGGCCTTGTCGCGCACGGATTCGGAAAGGAAATCGATGGCCTGGCCCTCTTCTATCAGCAATTGGAAAAAACGCAGAATCTTGGCCGTATTCTGCCGGAACCCTTCCCAGGCGGCCTCCTCGGTTTCCAATTGGCGGAAGCTGATGCCCGCCAGGTTGCGCGCGAGGCCCTCCTCGATTTGGAAGCGATGGGTGAGAATTTTGCTTTTATCCTCTTGGGACAGGCTCTGAAACGCGATTTTTTGGCAGCGCGAGAGGATGGTGGGTAATAGAGCCTTCAAATCCGAGCACACCAGAATGAAGTACACATAGTCCGGCGGTTCCTCAAGGGATTTGAGAAAGGCATTGGCCGCCTCCTCGCGCAGGCGTTCGGCTCCGTCGATCACGATGACGCGCACGCGGGCCTCGAATGGCCTGAAATGCAGGTTCTCCGCGATATCGCGGATTTGCTGTACCTTGATATCGGCGCCGTCCGGGTGGACCTCGGTGTAGTCGGGGTGATTGCCGCTGGCGAGTTTGTGACAGTGCCCGCAAGTATCGCAACCCTCGCGGGTTTCGCACATCATGGCGCGCGCCGTCTCTCGCGCGGTCAGCCGTTTGCCCACGCCATTGGGCCCGTGGAAACAAAGGCCATGATGCAGCGCGTCGCGGCGGATCATGCGCTCCAAAACCATTTTTACCTGGCCGTGGCCAAAAACCGATTCAAACAAGGTGATCCCGCCAACGATCTTCCAGAATGGGTTGAATGCGCCGCGCGATTTCGTCCGGACCGCCATTGCCGTCGACCACGGCGAATCGTTTGGCCTCGGCTCGAGCCAGCTCCAAAAAAGAGTCGCGTACCGCCTGGTGGAATTGAAGCCTTTCCGCCTCGAAACGGCCCTCGCTATCGGTGACCTTTTGCGAGTGATTGCGCCGTTGCGCGCGCTGTATCCCGACCTCCACGTCCAGATCCAGCAGGATGGTGAGATCGGGTTGAAGGTTCTCGGTGGCCATGGCGAAAATGCGGTCCAATTCCTCCCGTTTCAACCCGCGCGCCACGCCTTGGTAGGCCAGCGTGGAGTCGTGGTAACGGTCGCTGATCACCCACTTCCCGGCGGCCAAGCTGGGTTTCACGACCTCTTGATGATGCTGCGCCCGGTCGGCCAAGTATAAAAGCGCTTCGCAAACCGGGGCCATGCTGTGATGGGCCGGGTCCAGGAGGATCTTGCGGATGGAAAGGCCGATGGC
>JBGTRP010000892.1:0-3155 GCA_041940685.1 Acanthopleuribacteraceae bacterium | reverse complement strand
CGTACCGTCGGCCTGACGCACCGCGAGCGGGCTCTCGGTCGCCTAGATGTTGTTCTCGCAGGCGAACAGCACCGGCAGCTTCTTGATGGCGGCGTAGTTCAACGCTTCATAGAACGCGCCTTCGTCCATCGCGCCCTCGCCGAAGAAGGTCACCGACACACGGTCGGACCGGTCCATCTTGAACGAGAGCGCCGCACCGACGGCGACCGCGGTCATCTCGCCGAGAATAGCGCTCGTCGCCACGACACCCTTGTCGGGCGCGGTCAGATGCACGGATCCGCCGCGGCCGCCGGAACATCCATCGGCGCGACCGTAAAGCTCAGCCGCCAGCTCGTAGATGCTGCCGCCCTTCGCAAGGTAATGGTTGTGGCAACGGTGATGGCTGTAAATGACGTCTTCGTTGCGCAAAGCGCGGCAGACCCCGACCGCCACCGCTTCCTGGCCCGTGCCGAAATGCGCGGGCGTGCGCATCTCCTGCTCCTTGTAGCGCGAGGCAAGCGTCTCTTCGGTCAATCGAACGCGCAGCAGGTCGTGATGAAGCGCCAGGAGGAAATCGGGCTTGAATTCTTCGACCGATCCCTCGCAACGGGTCATTTCAACCGGGTGGTCGCCTTCGGAAAGTCGTTTCACAAGATCGTTCACGGGTTACCTCACTTATTTTTGGAAGTAGCTTTATGGTTCCATCGTCCCCATAATTGGTATTTTAATCTATTTTACCTCAGCGGGTCATTACTTCAAAACTTAAAAAAAACGGTAAAATCACCACCTGAGCAAGGGGGCGACTTTTGGGAGTCCTTTTTACCAAACATACTGGCTTTATTCGAGGTTTTTTGGATGAAGGAATCCAGAAATCGCGGTAATGTGATGGGGCTCGTGACGGTGATTTCGGGGACGACGAACACCCAGGCAGCCTAGCAGGCGCGGCGGTTTGGGTCAAGCGGGAGAGGCGGCTTGGCCTCGGCGGAAGGAATAAAGATGGGATAGGAATGGTTAAGGCTGTATCCGGTTGGCTCAAGGTTGTTCTGGCGAGTGATCCGGAAAAACCGGCTCACCGCGAAATAGGCGGCCGCATCGACTAGCCGCAGTTTCCCTTTGAAGGGCGAAGTTGATTGAAATGAGAGGGAGAACCCCAGTGAATCATTCCAACGCCCGCGACCCCGCGGGGCTCGGAGGACCACCGGTCCATAAGGCCAGGCAATTGCCGCGGACCTGGGCGAAATTTCTTGCGATTGTTTTGCCGCCCTGGTTGCTGCTTGTGATGTGGGTGGGGGAGGGGTCAAACCCGCTTTCCCTATTCCGGGACGCCTCGCATTGGGGCGTGGCGCTCATGTTCACCACGGGCGCCATCATTGCCAACGCCACCGCGGTGGGCGGCGGCATGGTGTTCAATCCCACCCTGCAGCTACTTTTTGGGGTGGGCGGTTATGCCGCCTTGACCCTTGCCATTTTGGTCCAGTGCGCGGGCATGACCAGCGGGAGCCTGACCTGGTACCGGCGCGGCGCGTTCCGCGGAGTTTCAGGGCGCCAAATCCTTTGGATGGTGGTGGCGACGATGGTCTCGACGGCCTGCTGGAGCCTGTTGCTGGTCCTGTTGCGGCAAATCTTCCAGGAACGCTTGCTTTGGCTGATGAGAACCGCAACCGCGGGTATTTCACTCTATGTTTTTGCTCTGCTCTGGAACCATATTCGAGCATCGCGGCCTGGGATCGGCCAGGCATCAACCAGGCCGGAAACCATGAAAGGGGACCCGTCGGGCGGCGAGGATGCGCCTTTAATCGTGGATCGCCGGATGTTGCCCTGGATCTGCTTTGGCTCCCTGCTCAACGCGGGCACCGCGGTGGGCACGGGTGAGTTGGTATTTTCTCACCTGGTAAAATATTACCAAGCGCGAACCGAGGTCGCGGTGGCCGTGGGCACCCTAATGCAGGCCGTCAGTGTGCTGACACAAGCGGTCTTTATTCTGATTTTTTGGCGGGAGTTGATCATCGTCCCACTGGTGCTGATCGGCCTGCTATTTTGCGCGCTCGGCGGTCGAATCGCGCCGGTCATCATGTCGTTGCCGCGCATCCGTCCCCATGCCAAGCTCATCTTGGCCTTGACCGCCCTCAGCATGGCGGTTGCCTCCGGAATCAAGCTGTTTTGACCCTCGCTCTTGCGCGCTGGCGGTCCGCTTTCCTCCGGCCGGCGGCACCGGGTCGAAGCCGCCGGGATTGAAGGGGTTGCAGCGTAGGATTCGCCAGACCGTCAGCCAAATGGCTTTGAAGAAGGCATGGGTTTGAAAGGCTTCCAGGCCATAACGGGAGCAGGATGGTTCGAATCGGCAGGTGGGCGGAAACAGGGGAGAGATGCACTTGCGATAAAAACGAATGAAAAGAAGGGGGAAAAAATTGATGCATCTTTGCAATCGTGATGGTCGCGTGGTTTCCGTATTCAACTGAGCCCCTTTGCCGGCCGCGTCCCTTCTCATTATCCGGCTGGAAGTGGCCGGAGCGCTTGGGTCAGCTACTATCTTGCCACACAATGGCGGGGATGTGATGGAGGAAGCGCGGGTTTCCGCGACCGCTTCTTCCCCCTTTGCAACCCGATGGCGCACGAAACTTTTGGAACCTCGTATAAACTTGTGTATAATAAGGGTTTCCACCGGTTTTTTGGTCCTTTTTTTAAAAATGTTCGTCCAAAACAACCTGACCGCGGTCTTATGAGACTTGAAGGAAAGAGCGCCCTAGCGGCGGCGGGGGATCCATTTTGAAGATTATTGCGCTTGTTTTGCTCGCCTGCTTGGGCGCGGTTTCGGCGAAAGGTCAGTTTTATTCCTACCGCAACGCGGAGGGCAAGCTGGTCATTACCGATCAGAAAATGGACAAGCAGGGCTACAAGCTGGTGGACACCTACATCCCCAAGCGGGTGTTGGAAGAACGGGCCAAGGCGCGGGCCGAGGCATTGCGCGCGCGGAGAGGCGCCTTGCTGAGTGAGGCGCAAATTGTCGGCCTGGTGTATCCGATCGCCAAGTCCATGGATGTGGACCCCGACTTGGTGAAGGCTATTATCTACGTGGAATCCAGCCGGAATGTCCATGAGAGGTTTGATCCGCCTTCCGACGAGCTTGAGGTTGTTCAGCTGTCCCATCCCCGCAGTGGTGTACCAGCGCCCCCGTC
>JBGTRP010000891.1:0-3159 GCA_041940685.1 Acanthopleuribacteraceae bacterium | reverse complement strand
AAACCTTCCCACCCTGTCCATCACGGTTTTGGGACCGATCCTGCTATTGGGGTCCGGTATCCTTGGCGCCAGTGAGGATATGGATGCGGCGACCTCGGAGAATGAGGGCGGCGCGCCTGCTCTGCTGGAGCGCAAGCAAAAACAGATCGACAACCTCCAGCGTCAGTTATCCTCGCGAGACGACATCATCACCGTGCTCGAACGCGAAATCCAATCCAGAGATACCCAAATCGAGGCGCTCAAAAACCAGCTCGACAACAAAGACACCCAATTGGAACAAAAAGAAAAGCTCCTGAGCTTTCAAACCTCACTGGGCAAATTCCAGGAACAGCAAATCGAACGCTTCCGCGAAATCGTCCGCGAACAGAAGAAACAGATCCAGGAGCTGAGCGAACTCGCCGGAAGAAAACCCTAGGCCTATCGGGGCCAGGCCATCAAATGAACCACCCTTACCTCCGCGGTAGGCGCGGCGGCTGGGGCCAGACCATTTTGATGGGGTCATGAAAGCCATGGGACGCAAAGGTCTTATTGGGGCCAGGCCATCAAATGGATCTAGGCCACCGCCACGATAGGTGCGGCAACTTGGGGCCAGGCCATTTTGGTGGGGTGCTGAAAGCCCGGGTGCGCAAGGACTTTATTGGGGCCAGGCCATCTTTCGCGAGCGGAAAATGGAATTTATCGCATGGAGCGCGGACGAATTCCAAGAGACTGGCTTGGTCATCCAGTTGCCTGGATGTATTTGCTCGGTTCGGAGTCTATTCGCCCTCGAACCCCAGCGAGATATAAGTGCCGTCCACGCGAGCCTTGGCTTCCTCGGAAAGGGGCGTGTTTTGCGCCAGGCGGATGGCGTTGTTCCAATGGGAAACGGTTTTACTCTCGGCGGAACGAATCTTCTTGAAGTAATCGCCTAAAAACAGATGGACACGACCCTTGACGTAATCGGGAAGTTGCTCAAACTCGTTTTGAGTCAGGAAGCGCTGAACAAAGGCCGCATCCTCTCTCATCTTGGTGCCGCGCCTTAGAATGGGATGGGCCAATACCTCGGCCTCACCGCGCAACAGCCTCAGGAAATAGCATTCCGGCTTCAAATCCACGGCCTGATCCATGAGCTTATAGCCCATCTTGGCCCATTTCAGACGTTTTAACAGCGAGGGTTGCTCGTTGAGAGCCTGTGCGCCGATGGTCCTGCCCAGGTACATCATGATAACGGGATCTTTGGGAAGCAGCTCATTGGCCTTTTCCAAATACACGATCGCCTGATCCAGATAATGCCAACGCGAGGTATTGGCCAGGTTCAGGTAATCAATGCCAATGTTCAGCAACAATTCCGGATTTTCAGAATCGGTTTGGTACTGGCGCAGATGATGCCTGAGTTGCGCATCATCTCGAGGCCGGGTGTCGGGAACAAACTCGAAGTTTTCGCTTAGGGAAAGTGGACGGGTTTTCTGGATATGGGGCTCCAGCGGACCAGCCAATACGACGCCGGCCCAAGTGAATAGAAGTAGCGAGCATGTCCATCGATGAACAGCTCCTACCCAACACGGGGACTCCCCACTCGTCCTCCGATCCCATTGCTGCATATACGAAACCTCTAATGATACGGTCAAAAAATGCTTCGGTGATCGATTTTTATGATGGATTTGGAAGACAACTTGCCCCACCCATTCAACTCACCCTACTCAAAATATTACTTCCGAACGCGCCAAGAATCAAGTGAAACGATAAAAAATGAACCGCCTTTTTGAGAATCCCGGACGGAGTAGTGGGCTCGATTGAAGGCAAGTGCGCCGGAGAGGTTTCAACACGGGGGTTTGTGGTTCCATTTGCGCCTTAAAAAGGTTAGCATGGGGGCTATCCGAAATAGATTTATGCGCTGCCGATGAGCTTCTTCCGGCGAAAGAAATCCCCTTACCGGCTTGGTTCGTGAAATCATTAAGGAGAAGCCCCATGGATAAACCGATCGTAGCCCAAAAAGAACCCATCGAGGTGGCTATCGATGCCGGCGCCTCTTATTGGTGGTGCCGTTGCGGGCGCAGCAAGAACCAGCCGTTTTGCGACGGCTCCCACCGGGGCACCGGCCTGGAGCCCGTGGAATACGTGGCCAAGCGGAACCGCAGCCTGAGTTTTTGCGCCTGCAAACAAACGCGCAAACCACCCTTTTGCGACGGCAGCCATGAGGACCTTTCCTGACAAAAAGGCAGGCTCAGCATTTTCGCCATGGAGTGGCCCACACGGGATTGGTCCCGGCATCTCGGCCGGGGAAGCACTCCCTATTAGGGAATGAGCCGGAAGCCTAATCCTCGAATATGAAGCTGCCCTCGCCATTGGCGCCGAAATGGTGGCTAAAGGGCAAAGGCTCGATGCTCAGCCTGATCTGGTCGATAAAGAGATGAGGCGCGATCAAGGTGCCTTGATTGGGTTTGTAGTTGTAGTACAAACCCACCTGAATGCGTTTGCCGCGAGTCGTCTCCGGCAAGGGCGCCTCGAAGGGTAACCAGGGCGTGATGATCACGTGGTCCTGGTTGCGGTATTGAATGGGCACCCAGCAATCGCTAATGGTGAGCGGTGGGTCGAGCAGCACCTTCCCTTTAAGTCCAAACCAATGCCATTCGCTGCTGCCCTCTTCATGCCAAACGAGCCCGAACTCACTGTCTTTCGTGGCGTTTTCGGGATTGAGGAAACGCATGGAGAAGGAGAGGAAGTAACTGCCGATGTGGGGCACCTCGAAATAGGGCGACAGATAAGCGACCTTGTCATCTCCTCCATCCAGGAAGTAGGTGGTCACCTTGGAGTACAGCGGTTCGTAACCCACGAAGAAGAACCCATTTTCCGCGCCATGCACATCCTCGGCGAAGTAGCTGCCCGGAACCGGGTTGAACTTGAGATAGTTGCCGAAATTGGGCGGAATATGAAAGGTATGCTTCAGCGGAAGGGAAAAAACCTTACCGCCCCATCGTTGATCGTCGAGGGACACCTCGCGAATATGCTCGAAATCGGCCTCGAAAATACGGCCGTCATGAGCGATATTGGGAACCCCCTGGAAGGCGGCCAAACCGCCGTTGTTCCGGCCGCGAATCACACTGTAGGCCAACACCAGGTCGCGATTGGCGGAAACCCGAGTCCATGTAACCTGACGCGCCTTCTCACCAAAAAGGGTTT
>JBGTRP010000890.1:0-3171 GCA_041940685.1 Acanthopleuribacteraceae bacterium | reverse complement strand
AGGGTGAACACCTTCAATCGGGTTGGCGTGAAGTTTGGCGAATTCAGAATCTCTTCGCCCTCTTCGATGAAGTCGACCAGCGTACCCTTGGTAAAGTAGCCGCCCTGCAAAGATCCGGACTTTCCCAGGGCCGCGAGAACCTTTTTCTTTTGGTCGCCGAATTGAATTTCAATGTCTTCAAAGGTGAGATCTTCATCCATAATATCCGACATTTGAAATTTTAAGGGAGTGGTTTTGTCGCCATACTGCCAGTTCTTTGCCAGTTTTACATAATGGCCCAGCCTGTTTTTTGAGATTGTGATTTGCGCCCGTTCCGTTCCCGTAATTCGGCCGTTATTGGTAGTCGCGGTGATGTGGGTAGCCTCCATCGCGACCGAGTCGCTCATAAGTTCTAACATAACCTCACTCCTATGATTTTCGGCCCATCCTAGAGCCATAGTTTTGGTTGGTTACTCAAAGAAAAGAGCATGCTGAGTAACCGTGAAAAAGCAGGTCCACAAATTTGGCAGTTGCTCTTCCAATCAAAGGGTAAGTGCCCTGAATTTTCCATTTGGTTTACATAAAATTTAAATTTTCCAAAAAAGTGAGCAATGGTTTGCCTTCCCACGGTCTTTTCGGAGGAACCGACCGGGGCAGGTTGGAGCTTGGTGAAATTTTACAAATGCCGGTAAATGTTCTGAGCCGATGGGAGACGAAAGTCGAGGGTGCGCCGTTGGTGAGCATCATGGGCGGGGAGCGGAAATGCTTCCAGAGCCACAAACCAAAGCGGCGGGTCAATGGCGCCGCCCGCGACCAATCCCTTGAGCAATCCTTTCCCAAGTCGGAACTCCACCGAGGCTGACCGATAGGAAACAAAAGCCGATTAAGGAAGGGGAGCCCCCTTCCGGCAATGCAGGCTGGAAACGCTTAAAAATCATTTTAAACGCTTAACGCCATTCATGTGATATAGCTCAAATATATTGGGAAACCCACATTACCAAACCAGATGGCCTTTGATGGTTGGCGGGCCTTGTGCGTCCTAACCTAGGCGGCGCCACATCGCTTTTCGCGCCGTGCGGGCGCCCTTTTCAGATGGACATTTTTAGTTGTGCGGCGCTTTGTTTATGGCTAAGAATGGAGATATGAGCACAAAAGATCAAACTACGGCTTTGCCTGGCGCCATCACCAAGCTTCTGCTGGAATGGAACCGGGGGCACGAGGATGCGCTGAATGAGTTGGTGGCCCAGATCTACGGCGAATTGCGCTCCACGGCGAGGCGACTCCTTCATATGGACATCGCGACGCCAACGCTTTCCCCAACGGCCTTGATCAATGAAGTGTATCTCCGTCTGCGGGATAGCAAAAATTTTCAATTTAAAAATAGAACGCAATTTTTTTGGCTTGCAGGCAAATTGATGCGCCATATCGTGGTGGACCACGCGCGAAACAGCCTAGCGCAAAAACGGGGAGCCGGTAAATGCGGACTACCCTTGGAGATTGCGGCGGATTTTTCTGAAAGGGAAGACCTGGATCTACCCACCCTCATTGCGCTTGGCCAAGCGTTACAACGCTTGGAGAGCCTGGACTCCCGCAAGGGCCGAATCGTTGAATTGCGCTTTTTTGCGGGCTTGAAGTTTCAGGAAATAGCCGAGGCTCTCAATATTTCGCTCACCACCGTGAAGCGCGAATGGGACATGGCCAAGCGCTGGCTTGCGCGTGAGCTTGAGGGCGGGAGGTAAGGAGGCTCTGCACGACCATTTCTGTCATATCTCAGATCGGTCGCCCCCCCTGATGACTGTTCCGTGGAAACAAGTTCAGAATTTTTGGAATTTTTCCGGCCTTTTTTTACGCCGGTTCCCGGTTGAATGATTAGGGGGTTTTTCGATGGAGGCCTCTCAACCGATCGATGCTTGCCCATTGGTCCCCTCGCCGACATGGGCCGGTGACAAACGATTTGCGGCAAGACGCAGGAGAGCCGGTATCGATCTTCGAGGTCGAATGAATGCTGATTTTTGCTGGCGTTTCTCTGAGATGCGGATTGGGAAAGGAGGGCCGAGACTTGAATAGCAAGCGTTGGAAAAGGGTTCAAGAGGTTTTTTACGCCCTTAGATCCCTGCCTCCGAAAGAGCAACCGGCATTTCTGGATAAGGCCTGTGCCGGCGATCCGCAACTGCGAGATGAGGTGAACTCTCTGTTCGAGGCGAAGGCGGAGGCCGTGGCTTTTCTCGATAACCCGTTGTACGAGCTGACGAAAAAATCTCAAGATCTAGGCAACCTGTCTCCCGGAATGGAGATTGGTCCATACAAGCTGATGCGTGAGCTTGGGCAGGGAGGCATGGGAACCGTCTTCCTGGCGCTTCGAGTGGATGACGGCGTCGAGCGTCGGATGGCCGTAAAGGTGTTGAAGCGAGGCGCGGCCAACGCGGACGTGATTCGGCGTTTTCGCAAGGAGCGCCAAATCTTGGCTCAATTGGATCATCCAAATATCGCCAGGATGTTCGAGGGTGGCGCTACCGAGGATGGCGCGCCTTATTACGCGATGGAATACGTGGAGGGGCTGCCCATTCTCGACTATTGCGAGGCCCGCCGAATGTCCATTCCGGATCGGCTTAAAATTTTTAGAAAGGTCTGCTCGGCGGTCCAATTTGCGCATCAGAGCTTGGTGGTTCACCGGGACCTCAAACCTGGAAATATCCTGGTTACCCAAGAGGATGAACCCAAGCTCTTGGATTTCGGGATCGCCAAGCTTCTGGGGCCGGGCCCCTCGGATACCGAGACCCTAACCGGATTGCGACCCATGACCCCCGAGTATGCAAGCCCGGAACAGGTGCGCGGAGAATCCGTGGGTACAACCAGCGATATTTTCGCGCTGGGCGTGCTGCTTTATGAGCTGTTGACTGGATGTCACCCTTTTCGTTCCAAGGCTTCCGGCGAGCAAACGCTCGGGCGTGCGATCTGCGATGAAGAACCGGTCAAACCCAGTTTAGCCGTTGGCGTCATCCAAGCATCCCATCCCGAAAACCAGACCGACAGCCCTGGTTCAAAGCGGGGAAAAGCCCATGCCGGAGTTCAGGCACGACTGCGCCGCACCCTTGCCGGTGACTTGGATAACATTGTGCTGATGGCCATGCGCAAGGAACCCGGGCGCCGCTATGCATCCGCGGAGCAACTTTCCCTGGATATCGGCCGTTA
>JBGTRP010000889.1:0-3175 GCA_041940685.1 Acanthopleuribacteraceae bacterium | reverse complement strand
GGCGAAAACCCAGCTAGCTCACGGAAGTAGGCCAGCCTAACACCTTAAAACGAATCACACCAAACAAAAAGGGTCCGACAATTTCAATGGAAAAGATGAAAATTCAACAATCTTGTTGAAAAATGGTGGCATATTCAACAACAACTCACTGCTTAATTTCAATAATATTTCTCTATTCACTTGAAAGGCCTGAAAACAAACAGGCTACCGAAACTGTGACTTTTGGCACACTTCTTGGTAATGGGGAGAGTATTCTATGACTCTTAGATAGAAGAAAAAAATATTATCCCGCACGGTCGTGCAAAGTATTGGAGGAACCGAATGACAATGTCCAAGAATCTGAAATATTGCTTGATGGCGTTGAGCCTGATGATCGCCAGCCTGGCCCTGGCCGGCGAAGGCCCCGAAAGTTTTACCGAGATGTACAATGGCGATCAGACCCATGCCAAAGCGGCGAACAGCCGAACGATTGCCAAGTTGCCCGAGGTGGCGGAGGCCAACCGGGCAGTCCTCGTCTTTTACAACGATCGCGCCACATTTGATGCGGACGCTCCCGATATCGCCTTGGAGGATTTCGAGGGCGGCGCCGCGGGACCCGGTCAGATCATTGGTTGCGGCTCTCCTCTCGACAGTGGCGCGAGCGCTTGTTTTCCCGCCGGTGGCATCGAAGCCGGCCTTGAAGTACACGCCTCCAGCGGCACGAATGTCGTGGCGCTTGGTCCGGGAATTGTGCCCGTCAACCCCACGACCTGGGTCGCCTCGGATCTTTTTAACGATGTTACCTCGCTCGAGTTCACCAATGGCGACGCCTTTGCCGTGGGTCTCGATATCTTCGATTTCTTCGGCGCGCCCTCGATTACGATTAACATTTACAGCGCCAGCGGGCTGATTGGCACGACCATGGCCATTAGCGGCAGTTTCTGGGGCGTCATTTCCGATGAGGCGATTACGCGACTCGAGCTTGGCGTAAGCTCCAATGTGATTACATTGGACAATGTCGCCTTTGGCAATCCTATCGTTGACACGGATGGCGATGGCTTCCCCGATGACGAGGACAGTTGCCCCGAATCCGACCTGGCGACCAGCGTGGTTATCGACGGCTGCGATTCCGGCGTGAGCAATCTGCTGCTGGACAATGGCTGCACCATTTCCGACCTGATCGCCGATTGTGCGGCTAGCGCCTCCAACCACGGCCAGTTTGTTTCCTGCGTTGCGCATTTGACCAACTCGCTCAAGAAAGACGGCATTATCAGTGGCAAGGACAAGGGCGCCATTCAGAGATGCGCCGCGAAGTCCAGCCTGCCCTAGGCGGGCGCATCAACATCAAAGGACCTTCTGAAGGTCCCGATCAGGCGCCGGCTATCCGGCGCCTTTTTTCTGCGTGCGATTGATCCAGTGCGGTTTTTGGGAACCAATTGGCAGGGAAACGCCGTACAATCTTCACGGGGTAATCGTTTCGGGAGCCTATTGCGGCTCTCATTTGACGGAGGTGTCGCCATGGAGGCTCGAAACGATTGGTTGAAAGAATTGGACATTGGTTTTGCAACCGCGGCTGATGTGCCGGAAATCCGAGATTTGTTGCGGCGGGCCGATCTGCCGTACGAGGATTTTGAGGCCCATTTGACCCATTTCCTCACCGCTCGGCGTGGAAACCTCCTGCTGGGCGTGGTGGGTCTGGAACGCGCCGGGGCCTACGCCCTGCTCCGCTCGCTGGCGGTAGCGGACGCCTTTGGCGGCCGCGGGCTGGGGAGGCGGCTCTGCCATCGCATCCTCGAATATGGGCGGTCACTGGGTCTGTCGGACATCTACCTGCTGACCACTACCGCGGCCGACTTTTTCAAGAAGCTGGGCTTCGAGGCGGTGGATCGCGCGCGCGCGCCAGCCGAGATCCGGGCTACCCAGGAGTTCTCCAGTCTGTGTCCGGCCACCGCGATCTGCATGCGCTTGCCGAAATCCGTCTGGGAACGACTCGCGAATTGAACTCCTTCCCCGGCCTGGAGAACCCCGACCGCGGAAATATCGTAAAAAAAGACCAACCACGGCTTGGGGGTGATCGCTTGTTCCGATTGAGATTGAAGGCCATTCAGCAAACCATGGCCGCTTGCCTCATATTCATCAGCATGGGGATAGTAGGGGCGACCGCTTCTAACGCCGCGCCCCCGGCAAACACCGCGAAGGCTGTCGAAAGCGCCATCCGCGAAGGCACGCTGAAAAAACACGTGAGCTTTCTCGCGGATGACGGCTTGAAGGGTCGGGACTCGGGCACGCCAGGCGGACGCGAGGCCGCGCAATACATCCGCAAGGCCCTCGCGGATCTTGGATTACAGCCCCTGGGAGACACGGAGAGCGACGGCTCGGGCAGAAGCTTTCTGCAAAGGCTGAGTATGGACGGCCCCGTCCGCCTGACCGAGTCCGACAATTTCTTGGAAACCCATGTGGAAGACGGCGTCATCGAATACCAAGTCCAGCAACAGTTTTTGCCCTTTTCCTTTTCGGCCAGCGCCGCTACCGGTCCCAGACCCGTGGTTTTCGCGAGTTACGGCGCCTCGGAGGCGCGCCAGGATTACGACGATTACGCGGGCGTGGATGTCAAGGGCAAGATCGTGGTGGCGTTCCGCTACGATCGCACCGAGTCCAGCGCGGAACCCTACCGGCCCCAACCCTCGGCTTACCTGGTCACCAAGGCCAGGAAGGCCTGGGAAAAAGGCGCCGCCGGGTTGGTGATCGTGAACGGCCCGCAGAGCAAAAACGCGGGCGAGGGCGATCCCCTTTTCGGCCTTGGCCTGGCCGGACGTTGGGACAACCCGGGCCTGCCCGTTGTCCACGCCAAGCGCTCCTTTTTGGATCAGCTCCTGGAAGGCAGCGGCAAGACGAGCGCCGCGTTGCAGCGTTCCCTGGATGACAACCAAGAACCTGTCTCCTTCGTAATTCCCAATCGGCGGGTGAGCCTGGCGGTCAGCCTGAAACGGGAGAAGCTTCACGCCGACAACGTGGTGGCCATGCTCGAGGGTAGCGACCCGGATTTGAAACACGAGGTTGTCGTAATCGGCGCCCATTACGACCATCTCGGTCGTTGCAAGCCCATGGGCCGAAAGTTTAGCGGTGGCGTTTTGGTCCGCGAGCCGGTTCGGGAGGAGATTCACAACGGTGCGGATGACAATGCATCGGGCACCAG
>JBGTRP010000888.1:0-3177 GCA_041940685.1 Acanthopleuribacteraceae bacterium | reverse complement strand
TGTGGAATGGGCCGGTTGTCCACGCCGATCTGGAAATGCTCGCGGGTCCTCATGATGTAGAAGGCCGTGAGATCCACGCGGGTATTGCGTTCGAACATGGCGCGCAAACCCTGCAAATCCCAGGTGATGCTGCCGGCGATATGCAACACGTTGATTTTGTCGCGGCCGATGTCCATCAGCACCTGTTGGCGGTTATTCTCCACATTGGATTCCAGATGGTGGGGCGGGACCAACACGGTGAAGAGATGCTCGCCCTCTTCCTCGGGATAGTATTCGAACTCCACCGTGCCGAACCCCTGATCGTCCAACACCAAATCCTTGATTTGAATCACCTTGTCGGATTCGAGAAGTTGAGCCTGAGTCGCATAGCGGTCCAGGTTGCGCACGATGACCGTGGCCCGAATGCGGACGGGCGCACGCACGAAGGAAAAGGAGGGCGCGTCGATAGAATGAATGGCGACCTCGGGCCCGCGCAACTGATCGCCGATCAGGACGGTGTTGATGGGCGGCGCATTCAAGCGCTGCAGCCAGGCGCTGGTCTCCTCCGCCGACATTTGACTGAACTTGCCCAGGTCGTGGCCGTCGGAGAGCAGCAATACGCTGGAATAATCGTCGTGATCGCTGAGTAGGCGGGTGAGGGTGCGGTGGAAATCGGTTTTGTTGCCGGATAGCTTGCGCGGCTTCAGGCTTGCGCCCAGCGGTTCGCTCAGGGTTTGGTCAAACTCGAAGAGGTCGAAGTCCGCGGTTTTATCGCGCAAGGCGTCCACCAAGTCGAAGGCCTTGCGGTAGCGCGTCTGGCCATCATCGCTTTGGGCGCCCATGCTGCCGGAGCGGTCCAGCAGCACCGCCAGCCGGCGTTCCTGGTCGCGGGTCACCTGACGGGTGAGCGTGGGGTGGTGCAGCAGCAATACGCCGATCCCCAAGAGCAGGGTGCGCAGGGCGGCGATCAACCAGCGGACGCCCGCGGGCTGGTGGCGGGTCGCGTAGACCGCGTATCCCCACACCAGCGCGGTAACCAGCAGAACCAGGATTTCCACCCAGAACGGGCCGATGGGATTGAGCTCAAGTCGGGGAAAGGTCATAACCTGCGCCTCCTCTCGATAATAGGAGGAAAGGCACGATCCTTTTTATAGTTGAGGGTGAGGGTGTAGTAGGTCATGTTGATGCCGAGCCGGAAACAGAGCTCGCGCCGGAACCCACCCCCGATTTCCATGTTGTGCCTCCAGTTGCCCAGGGAATCCGCCTCCATGGCGCCCAGGAGATCGTTGGCGGAGTAAAAGACATGGGTGCGGTGATCGGGGGTCCAGCCTTCCAGGTAATCCTTTTTGTTGAGCCGGCCCCGGGGTCCTTGGAGCAGGTAGTAACTCTGGTAGACCGCGTGGTCGTTGGGAATGATCGAAGGCCCCGGGATTTCCGGGTAAACCATGCCCATAAACGCCACCGCGGATTCGTAAAACCGCGAGTCCTCTCCCTCGGTGGTGTCATCGAAGAGCAGCACCCCGCCCGCGCTCAACACCAGACGCATCAGCCGGGCCTGAGAGACGCTGGGTGGATCGAAGGCCTCGCCCCCGCTGATGATGAAAAAGGGAGAACTCACGTCCGCCACGCCATTCAACCCGGTTTCGCTTCCACTGACCTCGACAGGGATGTTGCAGCGTTTTTTGACCTCGAAGCTCAGCCGGATGAGGGCCTTCTGACGCTGATCCCAATTTTTGCCTACCTTGAGGAGGCAATACTGGAAGCGGCCCGCGTCGCGGGCGGGAAGCAAGGGCGCCAGCAGAATGCCGGCTCCCGCGGCCAGAAAGGTTCTACGATCCATTAGCGCGCTCCCCAAATAAGGCTGAGTCTCGCGGCCACGAGCGTCTCCACCAATACCAGAATAAAGAGCCACCACTGAAGGGATGGCGCCAGGTCCGTGCGGAAAAAGCCCCGGAACCCGATTTGCTCCAGAGGGTTCTCTTGGGCCTCGGCGCTTTCCTCCGCCGAGGTGTCAAGGGATTTGAAATCCAGCTCGCCGGGGTCCAACTCGAGTTGCACAAAACGGGAGGTATCGCCCAGGGCTTGGGTATAAATTCCAGGCGCCGGCCCGCTGACATCGAGTCCTTTAAAGGCGTCGGTGCTGTATTTGAGGTTGAGCTCGTCCAGCAGGTCGGCCTTGACCGCCTCGCTCAGGGTCATGGACTGGTAGGTGGAGGAAGACTCCCTTCCGGAAAGGTAGGCCACCATCTGGCGCACGAAGGGAACGAAGCCGAACTCCAGCGGAAAATTGTTCCAATCCAAATCAATGCTGGAGGTCCAGATCATCAATCTCCCGGGCCGCAAATCCTTGCTCAGCAGCAGGGGGCTCCCGTCATATCGGCCCAAGGGAATATCGAAATCGGAAAGCCCGACGCTCATGATCCGGAACTGTTGGATGGCCACGTCCTGCAGGTAGGAACGCCATTCGATTTCCTCGATGGGCGGGAAGAAGGGATGGTCGAAGTTCTTGATTTCCACGGGCTCGGCGGGAGAAAGCACCTTCGGCTCCCAAGCCTGCAAATCGTAGGTTGAGAAAAAGCTGTTCCAGCGCTCGAAGACCATGCGGTCGCCCATGGAGATGAACACGCCCTTCCCCTTTGCGAGGGCGTCGTCCAAGATTTTGGTTGCCGGCTCGTCGGTGTTGAGCACGCAGATAACATCGGCCGCCTCCGCCTTTGCCGCGGTGAGGCCCGGCGGGGTGACGACCTCGAAGGTGAAACCGAACTTCTCGCTCTCATCCAGGCCCAGGGCGTTCTTAAAAAAGAAGCTTTCGCTCCTGACCAGGTCGGGGTGGGAGTCGCCGTCCACGATCAGAATGCGGGTCCGTTTGTTGGATTTGGGCGCGTAGATCACCTGGTTGTCCAGGTCGAAATCGTCGGGAGGCAGACTCACCGAGAGCGTCGCGGGTACGGGATCGCCAATCACGAAACGATGCGCAGAAGGTGTGTGAGCCTCCAAACGCATGGCTTGTGGGATGTTGGCAATGCCGGCGCCATCCACGGACAGGCGGAACTCCTCGGCGCTCGCGCCGCTGTTGAGCAGGGAAACCTCGATGGAGTTGGCGTCGCCCGGCGCTTGGCTGACCCTGGTAATGGCGAGATTGCGGAGGGGCCGCTTATCGTCGCGCATGGAGCGGTAGATGACATCGACCTTGTCGGG
>JBGTRP010000887.1:0-3182 GCA_041940685.1 Acanthopleuribacteraceae bacterium | reverse complement strand
GTGGTCTCGCCCGTGCACGGTCCAATCGCCTTGGCCGTGCTGCGTCGGGAGGCAGAGATCGGCGACGAGGTGACGGTCGCCGGCCAATTGACACGGGTCGTAGATACGGCCAGCCTCAACACAAACTAAACCGAAACCCGTTACCGGTCGAACTGTTATGTAGGTAGCGATACCGAGCACGGGCCGAGGCCAGCAATTGGCATTCATCCGTCATACGGATAGGTACCCTGTTTGGAACCGGTAAGTGCCGCCGAGGCAGACAAGGACACTGCAACGACTGCAGCGACTGCAGCACTGCAGGACAGATCCAAATCGACGGCAACAGCGAGAATGGAGGTCCGACATGGCAGCAGTGAGTGAACAGCCCGTAGGTACGGAACTCGCCCGGCTCGAGGAATCAGAGGCCAAGGCATGGCGCATCTACTCGAAAAGCCTCGAAGGTCTCGCGGGATCCGCGTATGACGAAGCTGAGGGACGCTCCTGGGATCGCCTCCAGCGCAAGCTAGGTCAGATCGAGACTCGCCGCGACGAACTCGGCGACTCGACACACAGCCAGAACAGCACCGGCGGCAAATAGTCAACTTGACCGCATCACGCATCTTCCTGCTGGTCCTCGCCTGCGTGGCGGTAGCTGGCGTGGCGGCCTGCGGCGGTACCAACACCGACGCCACAGGCACCAACCCCGGCGACGGCAAGCAGATTTTCAGCGACGCAGGTTGCGGTGGGTGTCATACGTTCAAGCCGGCCGGCTCCGGCGGCACGAGTGGTCCGGCCCTCGACTCAACGACGCTGTCGTCCGAGGAGATCGCCGCGCAGATCAGAAGCGGTGGCGGCGGAATGCCCGGTTTCGAGGGCGACCTCACCCCAGAGCAGATCGATGCCGTCACGGCATTCATCGTCGGCAGTAGTTCGATCAACTGACGCATTCCGGCGACCGCCGCCGGTCTAGTGTTTGCAGCGATGTCGACGCCGACCAACGAAGCTCCCGCGCGCAAAGCGCGCTTTACGCTCACGCCCGATCAGTACACGAAGCTTGCGTGGTTCGCGCTTGGCGCGCTCACGGTGATCGTCTTCAGCCTGACGGCCGTATCCTGGCTGACCAGGCCCTACCTGGCCACATGGCAGGTGTTCGGTCTCTTCCCCTTTTCCGGCCTGACTGACGCGGGTATCGCCATGTTCGCGGCCCTGCTGCTGTTCACCCTGCCCGTGAGCCTGGAAAAACGGGAATTCGTGCTGGATTGGGAAACCGCGGTCTCCCTGCCCTGGGGCATTCTGCTGCTGTTCGGCGGTGGCCTGGCCTTGGCGGCGGCGGTGGACGGTCAGGGTTTGGGCGCCTTTTTAGGGGCCTCGGTCTCCCGCGCCGAAGGGCTTTCCCCGCTGGTGCAGGTTCTGATCGTGACCCTACTCATTATTTTCCTGACCGAACTCACCAGCAACACCGCGACCACCGCCACCATGGTTCCCATCCTCGCGGCCGTGGCCGTGGGCGTGGGGGTGAACCCCTTTCTATTGATTTTTCCCGCGGCCCTGGCCGCGAGCTTCGCCTTTATGATGCCCGTGGCCACGCCGCCCAACGCGATCGTCTTCGGATCGGGAAAGGTCTCCATCGGGCGCATGGCCAGCGCGGGGCTTTGGTTGAACCTCATCGGCGCCGTCCTGATCACGGCGCTCGCCATGATCCTCGTGCCGCTGATTTTCGGCGAACCCTGAGCGAATCCCCGCGCCGAACTACTCTCCGCTCTCCTCAACGCCGCCAGGTTTGCGGCAAGAACAAAATTAAAAAGGAAAAAATCTCCAGCCTACCCAGAATCATGCACAGGCTCAGCACCCAGGTGCCCGGCATGGGAATGGCGGCAAAGTGATCCATGGGCCCCACTTCGCCCAGGCCGGGGCCGATATTGCAGAGGCAGGCGAGCGCCGCGGAACAGGCGGTCAACAGATCGACCTCCTGGGCCGCCAACAAGCAGGCGGCAACGGCAAAGATGACCGCGTTGATCATGAAAAAACCCAGGATATTCTGAAGAACCTCGCGTTTCACGATCCTGCCGTCCAATTTAATGACGAACACTCCAGAGGGGTGGAGCTGTTGGTTCAATATATTCTTGAGGTATTTGCCCAGGAGCAGAATGCGCACCACCTTCATTCCGCCGCCCGTGCTGCCCGCGCAACCGCCCACCAACATCAAACCCACCAGGAAGATTTGGGCGATGGGTTTCCAAAGCTCAAAATCCGCGGTGCTGAACCCGGTGGTGGTCATAATGCTGACCACCTGGAAGAGGCACTCTCGAATGGCTTGCTCGAGGGGAATCTTTTCATCGACCCGCGAGAGGTAGATCACCAGGGTCGCGCCGAGAATGACGCCGATATAAAAACGGAGCTCGGAGGTCCGCAGGTAGGCGCGCGGCTGGCCGGTGAGGGCGCGGTAGTGAAGGGTGAAGCTAATGCCGCAGAAGAACATGAAAAAGATGATGATGTACTGGATCAGCGGAGAGCGGAAATGTCCGATGGAGTCGTTATAGGTAGAAAATCCCGCGGTAGCCACGGTCCCGAAGGTATGGCAAGCTGCGTCGAACCAATCCATGCCGGCCAGCATTAACAGCACCAGGCAAAGCACCGTGATCAACAGGTAGACGCCCCATAACAGCTTGGCGGTTTGCCGGATGCGCGGTTGCAGCTTGTCCTTGGTGGGCCCGGGCGATTCCGCCTTGTAGAGCTGCATCCCGCCCAGACCCAGATAAGGCAGAATCGCTACCGACAACACGATAATCCCCATGCCGCCCAGCCAGTGAAGGAAACTGCGCCAAAAGAGGACGCCCTTGGGCAAGGCCTCGATATCGGAGAGAATGGTCGAGCCCGTGGTGGTCAGCCCGGAGGTGGCCTCGAAAAAGGCCAGCGAAAATTCCGGAATGGCGCCGGAAATCAAAAAGGGCAGGGCTCCTACCAGGCAAGCGCCCAACCAACTGAAACCCACGATGCCGAAGCCATCCTTCAGCGTGAGCTCCGTGGATTTGAGCTCGCGGTTCTGCTTGAACAGCAACACGCCGGCGGCCATGGAAATCAAGGCGCTCAGCAAAAAATCAAGCGCGCTGCCGTCCTGGTAGATCCAGCCGACGACCATGCTGACCAACATGGAGGCGCCCATAAAAAAAATGATCAGGCCAACCAGGCCCAATACCCTGCGG
>JBGTRP010000886.1:0-3191 GCA_041940685.1 Acanthopleuribacteraceae bacterium | reverse complement strand
GGCCTGGCGCGCGATTATCCCCACGGCGTCTGCCACCTGCGCTTCGATGACACCAACCCCGAAAAAGAGAGCGTGGAGTACGTGGAGTCCATGAAACGGGACATCCGCTGGTTGGGTTTCGATTGGGGCGATCATATGTTTCACGCTTCCGATTATTTCGAGCCCCTCTACCAATTCGCGCTACGGCTGATCCGCGACGGCAAGGCTTACGTGTGTTCCCTCAGCGAGGAAGAGATTCGTGAATACCGCGGCACGGTCACCGAACCCGGCCGGCCGAGCCCCTTTCGAGACCGAAGCGTGAAGGAGAATCTGGACCTGTTTCAGCGCATGCGTAGCGGCGAGTTTGCCGATGGCGCCATGGTGTTACGCGCCAAAATTGACATGGCCTCTCCCAATATGAAGATGCGAGACCCCCTGCTCTACCGCATTCGCCGCCGCCATCATTACCGTACCGGCGATGCCTGGTGCATTTACCCCATGTACGATTTCGCCCATTGTCTCTCCGATGCGCTGGAAGGCATCACCCATTCCATCTGTACCTTGGAATTTGAGAACAACCGCGAGGTCTATGACTGGATTTTGCAACAACTGCTGCCCGAACCCTTGCCCAAACAGTACGAGTTCGCCCGCCTCAACCTAACCCATACGATCTTGAGTAAACGCAAGCTGTTGGAGTTGGTGGAATCGGGGCGGGTGAGCGGCTGGGATGATCCGCGCATGCCCACCATCGCGGGAATGCGCCGCCGCGGCTACACGCCCGAGTCGATCCGCGATCTCTGCGACCGCATCGGCGTGGCCAAGGCCAACAGCACCGTGGACTTCTCCCAACTCGAGTCCAGCGTGCGCAATGACCTGAACCGCCGCGCGCCACGCGTAATGGGTGTGCTGAAGCCCCTGCGGCTGGTGATCGAAAACTACCCCGAGGATCGCGTGGAAACCCTGGAGGCGCCGTCCTTCCCCCCCGATGTGCCGGGAAAAGGCTCCCGAGCTCTCCCCTTTGGTCGGGTGCTCTATATCGAACGGGATGATTTCGCCGAACGTCCGCCCAAGCGTTTCCACCGCCTCGCTCCCGGCCGGGAGGTGCGCCTGCGTTACGCCTATGTGATCCGTTGCGAACGCGTGATTAAGGATTCGGAAACTGGCGAGGTGGCGGAGTTGCGCTGCAGCTATGACCCGAATACCCTTGGAACCGACCCGCCGGATCGCAAGGTCAAGGGCGTTATCCACTGGGTTTCCGCGGACCACGCGCTGCCAGCCGAGATCCGGCTCTACGAACCGCTTTTCACGGAAGGTGAAGACGAGAGCGGAGAAGCGACCCTAAGATTCAACACTGATTCGTTGAAATCCTCGACTGGCTATGTAGAACCCAGCGTGGCTGGCGACCCTCCAGGCAGCCGTTACCAGTTCGAGAGGTTGGGCTATTTCTTCAGCGACCCGCAGGATTCCAAGGCCAGCGCACTGGTCTTCAACCGCACCGTGGCGTTGCGCGACTCCTGGGCCAAGATCAACAAAAGCGCGCCCCAAAAGCCTTCGCATGCACGCACGAACAAGACCAAAGCGAAGGCCGATCAAGCGCGGCCCCCGCGCCCCGTGGACATCCCCCCGGAGGCGGCAGCCCGCTGTAAAAAATACGTGGAGGAATGGGGTCTTTCTCAGGCGGATGCGGAGGTGCTGGCGCTCGATCAAGGACTCGCCGACTTTTTTAAGCGGGCCATGAAGCGACACCAAAACCCCAGAGCTATCGCCAGTTGGATCGTCAACGAAATTCCCCGCGAAGCCAAGGAACGAGGACTGGACCAACTCCCATTCGGCGCGGAGGACCTTGGGGCGCTGGTCGCCCTAATCGACGGCAAACGGATTTCCGGGAAAATGGCCAAGGACGTGCTGGAAGAAATGCTGGGTGGGGGCGGCAAACCCGAGGAAATCGTGGAGCGGCGCGGCCTTATCCAGGTCAGTGACGCGGACACCCTCCATCCGATCGTGGCGGGGGTCATTGAAAGGAACCCCGACGAGGCGAGGCGCTACCGCGAGGGCAAAAAAAACCTGATGGGCTTTTTCGTGGGCCAGGTCATGAAGGCCACGCGCGGCAAGGCCAACCCCAAGCTGGTCAACGAGCTGCTGCGAAAAGGCTTGGAGAGTGAATAGATAATCCGGATCGCCGAGTTGCGCTCGGCAGTGTAGTTTCTGAAAAAAAAGAATGCCGAGTGCAACTCGGCGATCCTTGGGAATCAGGGTTTCAACATGCGGTCTGCCACATCCAGGCGTTCCTTGGCCCCGGAAGCCGCTTCCCGCGCCCTTGCAGCCAAACCGGGGTGGTGTTCCCCAACCAGGGTGAGAAACTCCTCGGTTATGAATTCCGAGAGCGAGGACGGGTTCGGGGTGCGGACATTCAGGCGAGAAGGGTCGCCCTTGGCCTTGGCCACGGCCGCGTCCATGGCATTTCGGATCGAATCATGGGGCACGACCACAGCGTCGGCCCCGACAAATACTGCCCTGTTAACCTCTCGCCGGACACTGTGAATTTCCCGGACGGCAATCACCCGGGCAATCAGAGCCGACCGCAGGCGTATTTCGGGCTCTTCATTGACCTGACCCGCTCTCAGTGCATCCGCCGCTGCAATTCCGCGGCCCACCAGTTCCTCATGAACGGCGTTCCGTACCAAATAGTGGTCATGCCCCAACAGTTGGACAAGCTCGTCATGGTTTCGATCCGCCAAAATGTCGCTCTGTACGCCACGCATGAGAAAGCGTTTGTCGCCGCCTCGCAGCAAGATGTTGATGGGGAAACGGTTCATTTCCTTCCCCAAACGGATCACGCCGTCAAGGCCCTCGCCCACGATTTCGCGTTCCGCTACACGGGCGGCTTCGTCATCATCTCCCAGCATGCGGGCGATGAGCGGGTCCTCGATTTCGATTTCTTGGGGCCGAGGAGGCGGGGGTTCCGGTTCCGGACGACAACTTAAAAAGAGCCACCAGGGCAGAGCAAGAACCATCGGAATCACGAGCCTTCTCATGAGATCCTCCTTGTAAGAAAGAAAACCACCCTACTAGCTTTTGTCGATGGTAGTATAGCCGCGATCCGGAGGAATGTGGAAAGGGCGTCCGGATCGCCGAGTTGTACTCGGCAATGTAGTTCCTGAAGCAAAGATGCCGAGTGCAACTCGGCGATCCATGTGCTGTCTCAGTAGGGC
>JBGTRP010000885.1:0-3193 GCA_041940685.1 Acanthopleuribacteraceae bacterium | reverse complement strand
CAGGCCGACTTTTCTTGGCCTTCTTGGATGCCTCGATTCAGCGGCAACCACCCCCAAGGTCACAGAGACCTCAGCTTTCAGTCGGGAGGACCGCGGGCCATTTGGAAATGATGCGTGCCAGGTCCCTTTCCATCTGCCTGAATAAAAACCCAACCCGTCTTGGGTTTCCATTTTGGAAATTCCGGCGATCCCCATACCTGGCGAACCACTCAAACAAGGGACGGAAAAGGCGCGGGTCTGACACGACAAAGCGCGGGTCGCCGGGCCAAATGGTCTCTCCCCAGTTAAGTAATCTGTGACGGACCAGGTTTACAACCGGCAGATTGGGGATCTGGCACAATTTGAAATCGTCAAAGTCCACGAGTCCGGCTCTTGGGGGATCCGAGCTCAAATCACCGGCCAGTTGGATGTTTGTCCCGTCGAACCTGTACTGTCCTGGCTGAATTCGGGTCCACCTCATAAGTTCGGACCGCTCCTCATCCGTAAATGAGTCGTCAGGGGGACGGCCGATCGTCAAACGGTCGCCGTCACGGCTCAGGTACATTTTCCTGCCACTCGTGATCCCGTATCTTCTCAGTAGCAACTCGACATGAAGGCACAACTGGGAATGCAATGAGCCCAGAACCGGAAATTCCACGTTATCCTCCGGTCGATAGTGTGGCTGCCTCACCAGAAGACTCGCGCGAGCCCCCCATCGATTCTCAAAGCCCAGATCAATAATCGCGTATACCGGGATCGGAGTAATTAGGCTTCGCGCGTACCCTAAGACCGCGGTGATCAGAACCTGCCTGATCCACTCGCCCAAACAATTCGGCAGCAACAGCAATCCAGTGAAATGATGTCCGGGTCCGGGGGTGCGTGACTTCGCTACCCCGGTCCCTTTTACATCAAGTAACCCCACCACTTTGCCTTGATCTCTGACCTGGAAGACCAGGGCGCGCCCATATCGCGGTGGGCGAAAGGCCCGGGTTCTACGCTCATCGGTATGTGGCGCCATATTTACGGGATTGTCAACTACCTGAGAGGTTGACAAAAATGCGCAACTCTCCAAAAGCCACTGATCAATGGTTTTTCGACGAGCCGCGGACACCGGGTCCATCGGTGTTTTCCCGTGGGCCAGGTGAGGGAAGACTTTCTGCAGTTGTGCGTATTCGGCAAAAACAACGCGTGCGGAGGCCACTCCCACGACCTCTTCTTCTTCGCCTTTCGAGTAACCCAGATCGCCAAATGCTCTCAGCATGTTTAAGTCTCGCTTTGTCCTCAATCCTTTGATTTGAGTGAAAATAAATGGGGCGCCGGGAAATGTGCGGAAGCCCAACCCGGCATGGTCAATGCCGCCTGTCAAGTAAAGATTAACCAGGGCTCGATTGCCTCGTTGGATGCACCAGCGCCAGGAACATATCGGAGAAGGCGTTCACAAAGTCCTTGACATCGTGCCGCCGATGCACCCTGTCCAGGGTAATTTTGGCCAGCTTCCTAGCCAATGGCAGATCGGCAAGCATGGCGAGGATGCATTCCGCCAACCGTCGCGAGTCTCCCGGCGGAAAAAGAAACTTGTACTCCTCCGAGAGTAACTCCGTATTCCCGGCGATGTTCGAGGCCACAATGGGACATCCGACAGCCCCCGCCTCTAACAAAGAAAGGGACAGGCCCTCAGAATGTGAAGGCATGACCATGAGGGTTGCCGATCGCAGTAATTCCGCGATATCGTTTCGGTATCCCAATGCATTCGCCGCATCGGCCAGAGAGGTTAGAGCCGGTCCCCGCCCCGCAATTTTGAGCAATGCGGCAGGATGAGTCTTGATGACAATGTGGAAGGCCGACACAAGCTCTCCCACTCCCTTTTCGGTTTCCACCTCTCCCACATAGAGCAGCACTGGCTTCCTCTCCTCCCTGCCTGATTCAAGATGGCCGGCAATGGCGTTCTTCGGTTGGAAGCGAATCAGGTCAACGGCATTGACGATCGTTTTCATGAGGGGGCGGTTCGGAAAATGACCTTGAGAGAAGCGGTTTGCCACGGTCAAGGAACAGCAAACCACCCCATCAACCATGGCCAGGAGTTTGGCGTCCTCAGGAGACGATTTCGCTACCTGGACATGCCACAAAAGTCGAGTCCTCAGTCCAAGATTCGCGGCGGCGGCCGCTTGAACATGAGCCGCGCCGTCCACGTAAAGGATCCGGGCGTCTAGAGTTATGAGCAGGTTGCGAAGCTCTTTTACCCCATCGGCAATGGTCGTCCCCTCGGGGAGGTCTGTCTCGCGAAGCGGGATCACATGGTGCTCAACGCCGATGCGCTCCGCTTCCTCGGTCAGCCCACCCAAAGCGGGGACGACCAGGTGGGGCAGAAAGCGTGCTCGATCCAGGCCGCGAAACAGGTGGATCAAGTTTCTTTGACCACCCCGCGTTCCGTCCGGAAGATAGGCAAGAAAGACAATAGAAAAGGCCATCGGCCCCCCAAAAAAATTTGCTTTAATTTGCCATCATCGCCCGCTAGATAGCGTCTTCATTTTGCTCGCCAACCACCCTGCTTGCTTTGGGAGCTTGGGTAAACCACGGGACGGAAGTTGAGCAATTGGGCGAGGTGGAAGGGGTATCCCGTGGTGTCCGCGTAGTTCAGCTTCCCCTGCAGAACCTGCTTGATGAATAGCTCTGTTCGGGTTGGGTTGGCTGTATTTGCACGCAATGTCCCGACCAGACCTGGGTCGGTTGTTGCGGAGACCCAACCGCGAAGATGTGGGAGCAGGGCCTCAACCCGCTCTCGGGCGCCCTTCTCGTCCAGCGCCGAGGGCATCGCCACCCGCCATTGCCCATGAGCGCCGGAGTTGGCCGATCGGTCGGGCCTACCCTTGCCGGCGAGGCAATTCAGGAGTTCGCGGCCATAGGTTTCCGCCAGGAAACGTTCTTCCTTCATGGGAGGCTTGTAGCACTTGTCCAGAAGGCTCTCCATTGCGTCCGCTCCCGCCCGCTCATCAATGGCGCCCATCGGTTTGCCGGTCGAGCAATCCACCCCTTGAGAAGTGTAGGTGACCGGTATGTGATGACGGCGGTCCGTTAATTCTCCGGCCGCCGCGTGAGCGGCCATGGCCACGGGAACATTCGCCATCCTCGCCTCTACCACGACGCGTCCTAAGGCTTCGATATTGGATGTCGAGAAAAAGGCAAGCATATCGATCTCATGGAAGAATTTTGCTAC
>JBGTRP010000884.1:0-3195 GCA_041940685.1 Acanthopleuribacteraceae bacterium | reverse complement strand
CAATGCGAGCCGCGCGGTTTGAAAGGCGCGGGCCGAATCGCTGCTGTACACCCTTTGAAAGCATTCCCCGGACAATATCGGCACAAGCGCCCGGGCCTGTTCTTCTCCCGTTTGGTTGAGCGGCACATCGTGATGGCCTTGAATCCGGCCCTCCGCGTTGTAGGCGGTCCTGCCATGCCGGATGGTCCAAATTTCAGTATGCGAACCCTGGTTCATGCGGGGTAGCTTAACAAATAATTCTCCATACCGTGCCGACAATTCGGATTGGGGGCCCACTCTTTGAATCAAGGACGGCGGTTCCAATTAAGAATTTGTTGAATATCGCGCAATTTCATTAAAATTCAACAAATAAAATCTTACAACTTAAGATAGAAATTCTTAAATATTTTAAATAGAGTGATTTAGAATAATGGCATCATCATTGCGTATTGACAAGTTATAGCCACTCAATTGATTCAAATTACACATAATCATGAAATGTAGGAGAAAACATGCGAAAAATGACGTTCCATTTGTGCGCCGCGCTGATGGCGCTCTGCCTTTTATCGATCACCGTTCTGGCCCAGCCCGATTCAAGCCAAAACACGGATGCCGATTTTCCTGATGGGTTCGACCACGCGGTTGTC
This sequence comes from Acanthopleuribacteraceae bacterium, assembly GCA_041940685.1. Lineage (GTDB taxonomy): Bacteria > Acidobacteriota > Holophagae > Acanthopleuribacterales > Acanthopleuribacteraceae > JBGTRP01. The sequence goes on along the minus strand of JBGTRP010000884.1, from coordinate 2,569 downwards.
AATGTTCATTTCGATGACGCTCACGCGGCCTACAAGCTGGCAGCCGGCTTTGAACCCATGGAGTCCCGGTATGATTCGGGTTCTTTGGTTTTCTACGTGGATCGAGACTTGTACCCCAAGCTATTGGATACGGCACTAGCCCTTGGTCTGCGGGTCGAGATTGACAAGCAGCGAACCCAAAGCTTCGCGGAAAGAGAAGCGCAGCGCGCTCAACTTCCGCCCTTGGGTCCGGAGGTGAGATCCATACCGGGATTCTCCTGTTACCGGACCGTGGAAGAGACCTTCGCGGCGGCCCAAGCCCTGGTCGCGGCGCGTCCGGATTTGGCGAGTTGGAACGATATCGGCGATTCCTGGGAAAAAGTGCAGGCGCTCGGCGGTTACAACATCATGGTGCTGAAATTGACCAACGCCGCCATCCCGGGACCCAAACCCAAGCTGATCCTCAGCAGCGCCATCCACGCCCGCGAGTATACAACCGCGGAGCTTTGCACGCGCTTTGGCGAGTACCTGGTCGACAACCATGGCGTGGACCCGGACGCAACCTGGATCCTGGATTACAACGAGGTTCACCTCATCCTGCAACTCAATCCCGACGGCCGCAAAAAAGCGGAAACCGGCCTGAGTTGGCGCAAGAACACCAACCAAAATGTTTGCGGTGCGACCAGCAACAATCGCGGTGTGGACCTCAATCGCAACCTACCCTTTCAGTGGGACTGTTGTGGCGGGTCCAGCAGCAGCGAATGTTCCTCCACCTATCACGGCCCGGGTCCCGCCTCGGAGCCTGAAACCCAGGCCCTTGTCAATTACCTGATCGCGGAATTCCCCGACCAGCGCGGACCGGGCACGAACGATCCCGCGCCGAGAAACGCCACCGGCGTCTATATCGACATCCACTCATCGGGCCAGTTGGTATTGTGGTCCTGGGGTTTCACCAGCACACCGCCCCCCAATCCCGAGTTGCAAACCCTGGGCCGCAAGTTCGCCTATATCGACGATCACGTTCCCCAACAAAGCATCGAGTTGTACGTCACCGACGGCACCACCAAGGACTTTGCCTACGGCGAGTTGGGCGTGGCCGGGTTCACCTTCGAATTGGGAACCCAATTCTTCGAACAATGCGGCGTATTCGAGGATTTGGTGCTGGCGAAAAACTTGCCGGCATTGATCTACGCGGCAAAGGCCGCCCGCACGCCCTACATTACCTCCTCGGGACCCGATAGCTTGAACCTGAGCCTGAGCGAAGGTTTCTCTCCGGCAACGGCAATCCCGGCTGGCGCCTTGGTGAGCCTGAACGCGATTATGGACGATGGGCGCTACAACAATGTCAATGGCACCGAACCCACTCAAGCGGTCGCGTCGGCGGAATTGTATGTGGACACGCCGCCATGGGAAACCAGTCCCGCGCCGGTAGCCCTGCCCCTGAACCCGGCGGACGGCGCTTTCAACAGCAGCGTGGAACGGGTGACCGGCACAATCGATACAACCGGCCTGAGCGAGGGACGGCACACCCTTTTTGTGCGTGGCCTGGACGCCAATGGGGATCCCGGAGCGGTCAGCGCTCTATTCCTGTACGTGGACAATTCCGCAAGCTTACCGGTAACGGTATTCGAGGACGATTTCGAAACCGACAAGGGTTGGACCGCCAACCCCGGCGGCACGGACAGCGCCACCACGGGCCAATGGCAGCGGGCCAACCCCCAGGCAACCAACTCGACCGGTTCCAATTCAACCGGCCCCAAGCAGCTCGATATTACGGCCGATGGCGATTTCGCTCTGGTCACGGCCGCGGCCGCGGGTTCCAGCGTGGGCACCAACGACATCGATAACGGCGTCACCTCCATTCGTTCGCCCAATATCGCGCTTCCCGTGGGCGCCCAAGCCCTGACGCTTTCCTTTTCCTATTACCTGGCTCATACGACCAACTCCTCCAGCGCGGACTTTTTGCGGGTGACCCTGTTCGGCACATCCTCTAACCAGGTTATATTGGAGGAATTGGGCGCGGCCGCGGATGACGACGCCGAGTACGCGCGCTTTCACGCCAGCCTGGACGCCTTCGCCGGCCAGACCGTGTATCTTCTCATCGAGGCGGCCGATAACGGCAATGGCAGCATCGTGGAGGCCGCCATCGACGACCTGCGGATCATCGGCGTCATCACCGGGGCCAATAGTCCGCCATTCGTGGACGCGGGTCCCGATCAAACCGTCGTCATCACCGCGGGCGCATCGTTGGATGGTACGGTCGCGGACGACGGCCTACCCAACCCGCCGAGCGCCTTTACCACCCAGTGGAGCCAGGTAAGCGGACCGGGCAGCGTGTCTTTCGGGGACGTGAATGCCGTGGACACGACGGCCGATTTCACGTCTACCGGAGTTTACGTGTTGCGGCTGGAGGCCGATGACAGCGAGCTCACCAATAGCGATGACCTGACCCTAACCGTCATAGAGGAGCCCGTTTCCGACATCGTGTTCGAGGACGATTTCGAAACCGACAAGGGATGGACCGCCAATCCCGGCGGCTCCGACACCGCCACCACGGGCCAATGGGAGCGCGGCGACCCTCAATCCACCA
>JBGTRP010000883.1:0-3196 GCA_041940685.1 Acanthopleuribacteraceae bacterium | reverse complement strand
AGGTTGGCCGCCGGAATGTCAGCCGTGAGGGTATCGACACGAAAGCGAAATATGAAGTGTCGGTGGAGGTTACCGACTCCAGCAATGTGCGCCATCGTCTGATGGTGACCCGTGGTTGGTTTAAAAACTCCAAAACCCTGTATACCGAGCGGATTGGATATGAACCCCTGCCCAGTAGCGCTTTCCCGCCGGGAACCGACCGCATCATCCGTAACGGTCTCATTCTGGTGTTTCCCAACAGCGTTACGGTGGAGGTTTACGAGCGTCCCAACGATCCGGATAATGACTGGATCCCTAACCGAATAGAGGATGAAATCGGCACGGATTGGTTCGACTACATCACCCACAACAACTTTTACCATCCCAAACGGAACGACCGTGAGTTTTGGGCGGAATGGCTGACGAGGGATTTGACCCAAGGATTGGTCGACCCGGCCAAGGATTGGGCCAATCCGGGTTCCCAAACCCAATAAGAAGGGGAAGGGGCGGGCATTCCGTTTTGCCAGGAGCGGGAAGGTAATTGGAAACCGAGACCTTGCCAGGCCGCCAATCTATTTTCGCCGGCAGGCGAGAGCGCGACGGGGGAAATGGACTGTAAATCTATTTCGAACGTGGCGCGTGTTCCCTCAGGTTGGTTTGCCGCCCGCAATTTTCTCGAACAATGCCTTGCGGAAGGAGTCTCCGATAGGCAACTCTACCTTGCCGATGAATACCGAATGCTTCTCCACCACGGTGATATGCCCCAGCGCGACGATGTAGGACTTGTGGATGCGCATGAATCGTCCTGGCGGCAGCATGGCCAGCGCCTGATCCATGCTCAGCAGCGCCATGACCTTGCGGTCGGCCATCATCAGGTTGACGTAGTTCTTGTCGCTTTCCAGGTAGAGGATCTCGTCCACATTTAGCTTGAGGTGTTTGTACCCGCTCTTGACAAAAACGAACCCGTCTTCCGGCTCGGCCGGGCTCGATGGCCCTGCCGCGGCTGGGCCGGGCCTCGGTTTGATTCGCTGACGCGCCTTGTTGATCGCCTTTAGAAAGCGATCGAAGGCGATGGGTTTCAGCAGGTAATCCACCGCATCGAGCTCGAAGCCGGTTACCGCGTGCTGCGGGTAGGCGGTCGTGAAGATCACCATGGGTTTGTGCTCCAGCGCGCGCACGAGTTGAATGCCGGAGAGATCCGGCATGTTGATGTCCAGGAAAATCAGATCCACCTCGGCATCCTGTAAAAAAGTTAACGCGGCGAGGGCATCGGTGAAGCAACCGGCCAACTCCAGAAAAGGCGCTTTGCCGCAGTAGGTCTGCAGAATCTCCACGGCCATGGGTTCGTCGTCAATTACGATGCATTTCACGCAACCCCACCTTGCAGGGAATGTCCAAAATGGCCTCGAACATACCGCCTTTTTGACTGGTTTGCAGTCTCTTTCCGCCGGGAACCAGCAATTCCAGCCGCCGCTCCAGGTTGTCCAGCCCAAGGCCGCCCGCTTCCGGGTCCCGGTGGCTTTGCCGGTGGATGGTATTTTTTACGGAAAACCACGCGCCCGTCTCATCCGCTTGAAGCAGGATCTCAATGGAACTGGCCTTGCTTTGGCTGATGCCGTGCTTGAACGCGTTTTCCACCAGCGGGACCAATAAGAGGGGATGCACGGAAATGCGGTCCACCGGGCCATTGAACTCGAATTGAATGGCGACCCGATCCGAGGCGATTCTCAAGCGCTGCAGGTCGATGTAACTTTGCAGGTATTCGATTTCGCGGCGCAGGGGCAGCATGGCCTCGCGGCTTTCGTAGAGCATGTAGCGCATCATGTCAGCCAGTTTCAGGATACTTTCCGAGGTTTTTTCCGCTTTTTCGCGCCGCGCCATACCGTAGAGGTTGTTCAGCGTGTTGAAGAGGAAATGCGGGTTGATTTGGGATTTGAGGTAGCCTAACTCGGCCGCGGTTTTCTCGTGTATCAAAACCCGCTTCAGGGCCTCGTTGACCACCCAATCTTTGCCGAAACGATAGGTGGCTCCGAGAATGGCAAAAATCGAGGTGGAAAAAATGGGGACCACCGAGAGAATCGGTTCGCGTGCGAGGATGTCGGATTCTGGATGAAATGTCCGCAGCAGCAACCACAACAACAGCCATTTCAAAAGCGCTCCGACAAGAATCACGGCGCCGATGCCCGCGCCGATGAGCCCGCGCCGTTTGCCGGCGAAGTAAAGCGGCAGCAAAACCAGGCCCACCGCGTAGACCACGCCCGAGTTGACCAGCAACGAACCGGTCACCAAAACAAGCATGGTCCCCGATTCATAGCTCAAGGGTTCGAATCGAATCAGTTGAAGGGTGCAGGTCAACATCCAGAGCAGGGACCACGCCAGCAGGTGTAACAGAATTTCAAGGGATCGTTGCACGCGGGTCCTCCCCGGGGACGGGCGTTGGTTTCGTCATGCTTCAAGATACGGCAAGCATCCGCGCGCGGGAAGCCCAAAAAGGACCAAACCCCCAAATGGATGGACCAAATCCGCGAATGCATGGATCAAGCCGTTCTTCCGTTGATCGGGATTATTGGTACAGCCGAAGCGGGGTTTGGTCCTTTTGCGGCGCCGGTAGCGGCCGCCCGGGCGTACAACCCGATGTAGGCAGACAAGCATCCGCCCCGGCCCTCCGCGCCGTGGGTCGAGGATGATTGATTGGGAGGAAAATCGTGGGGCATGTGATTCAAGCTAATAATGTGTGCAAAACCTTTCGGGGAGGAAGAGAAGAGGTCGCGGTTATTCGCGATGTGAGCCTCCAAATTCCGCGTGGCGAGTTCGCCGTGGTGATGGGCAGTTCGGGTTCGGGCAAATCCTCGTTGCTCTACCTTTTATCCGGCATTGATCGGCCCAGCAAGGGTGAAATTCATCTGAACGGCGTCCGAATCGACGAAATGGACGAAACCCGCCTGGCGCGGCTGAGAAGGAAAGCGGTGGGGTTCATTTTTCAGGACTTCAATTTAATTCCCAACCTCAGCCTGTTGGAAAACGTGATGATCGCGGGTCTCCTGCACGAGAAGAACCGCCGCGAGGTGTCCCGCCGCGCAAAAGAGCTGTTGGAACTGGTGGGCATCGCCAATCTGGCGGATCGTCTGCCCTCGCGTACCTCGGGTGGCGAGCAGCAGCGTTGCGCCATTGCGCGCGCGCTCATCAACGAGCCGGATGTGTTGCTGGCCGACGAGCC